>JACRLA010000369.1 GCA_016215145.1 Chloroflexota bacterium | reverse complement strand
CAACAATATTGAGAATAAATTACTGAAGATTGCCTGCGCCATCTTGCGCTCGCAGAAACCGTTCATTCCGAACTATGTCTCCGTCAACCCACTCGTTCTAAAAAAGGCTTGACAAAGTCATAGTATTCGCAATGACGCTGAGCAGTCACATAAATTTTGCGTCAAGAAGAATTGGCACGAGCATGAGTCACGGTTATACTGTATCGCAATGAGCGACCCCGTAGCGTTTGATAAAGTTTCTTTACTGCGTCTTGCCTTTAAAGGTTTGTCGGATGACGAACTGCAAGAGATGGCGACGGTGACTCATCTCAGCGCGTATCCACCCGATCACGTTTTGTGTCACGAAGGCGCGTACGAAGATATCTTTTACATTCTTGCCGACGGCAACGCGGTGACGACCAAGCACATTAGCGAGGAAGAGGGGGAGCGTGTGTTGCGTATGGCGGGCAGGGGCGATTTTTTTGGCGAGATGGCGTTGATCCAAAATGCGCCGCGCTCGGCAACGGTGCGGACGACGACGGACTGCACGGTGTTGGAGATGGGCAAAAAAGATTTTGAAACGATGCTCAGCCGCAGCCCGCGCATGGCGATCAGCATTATCCGCAGCACACTTGACCGAATGCGCGCCAATGATCAGATGGCGATTCAAGATCTGCAGCGCACGAATAAAATTTTGCGCCAGTTGGATCGCAACAAGTTAGAATTTATTCAAGTGGCGGCGCACGAACTTCGCACGCCGCTGACCGTCCTCAAAGGGTACGTCAATGTCTTGCGCTCTTTCCCGGAGATCAAAACCAATGCGACGTTGAATGAAGTGATTGGCGGCATCAACAAGGGCGCCGAGCGGATGCACGAAGTGGTGAACATGATGCTCGACGTGACGCGTATTGACAGCGAAACGTTGAAACTCGTCGCCGTGCCGGTGCCGTTGCGAAGCATGATTAACGACATCGCGCGTGATTTTGCAAAATCTGCCGAAGAGCGCACGATCGTGGTGAACATTGATCATGATCCCGAAACGCCCAACATCAACGGCGATCCGACGTTGATTCAGAAAGCGATTTATCATCTGATCATCAATGCTATTAAATACACGCCGGATGGCGGGACAGTTACCATCCGCACGCGCCCCATCACAATGGAGAGAAATACTGCGGGTGTCGAGATCAGCGTTAGAGATAGCGGCATCGGTTTAGACGCCGAACATCACGAGTTGGTGTTTGAAAAATTTTATCAAGTCGGCGATGTCGCCATTCACTCCTCGGGCAAGACAAAATTTAAAGGCGGGGGACCCGGTTTGGGGTTGGCGATTGTCAAAGGCGTTGCCCGCGCCCACAACGGCAAAGTGTGGGTGGAGAGTCTCGGACACGATGAGGTGAATTTCCCCGGCAGTTGTTTCTACTTGCACTTACCGATCCATCCCTCTCAATCGTAACCAACGTTATAATAGCGTGCATGAAGCGCGCCTCTCGCTCGACATCGCAAATTGAACAGGTCTTGTTCCTTCTGCGCTTGATCACGCTGTTGGTGATCGGCGTGGAAGTTTTTTTTAATCCCAAATCGAATCTGATCTATGGCGGCGTGGTTTTGGGATTGGCGGCGTTATACAGTGTGACGATTATCGTGATCATGTTCAGCGGGATGCGAATCGCGGTGCTGCCGACTCTGGAACTTGTCGCCGATTCGATCTTCGCCGTTTTGATCTTCGGCGCGTCGGGCGGTTCGCTGACGGCGATGATGTGGGCGATGTTGTTTCCGGTGGCGGCCTCCGCCTTGAGGCTGGGTTGGGTGCGCTCGGTTGCCGCCGCGCTGGTGATCACCTTCATCAATGGGGCGATAGTGATCGCTTTAAATCTTGATTCTTATTTAAAAGATTTCACGCTCTTGATTCCTTTTGCGTCTAATGCGGCGTTGTTGTTGATAGGCGCGTGGTTGATCGGAATTGTGGGCGAGCGCATGAAGTTGTTGGCGGTGAAGCGCACTCATGCCGAGCGCGATCTGGATGAGAAGCGTTCGAAGTATGTGCGTGAGCAGGCGCGCGTGGTGTACGACATGGCGTCGCTGGTGAGTGCGACATTGAATTACGAAAAAGTTTTTGACGCCGCGCTGGATCGCTGCGGGCAGGTGATGGCAGACACCGGGACGTCCTCGTCGCAGATGATCAGCGTGGTGATGTTGTTCCAAGAAGGCGAGCTGCGTGTGATTACCTCGCGGCGATTGACGCCCAATGACGTGAAGGTGACTCTGCCTGCCACGTCGGGCGTGTTAGCCGAAACGATTAACGGCGGCGAGAGCGTGCTCTCGTCACAACCGTATCGTGATCCTGAACTCTCGAACTTTGTGGCACTGCGCAACTGCCGCACGGTGATGACGGCGCCACTCGAGGCGGGGGCGGACCATTATGGGGTGATGATCTTTGCCCATCCTCGCGCCGATTTTTTCGATCTCGATCATATTGAATTGCTGGAAGCGATTTGCAAGCACATTGTGATCGCCATGCAAAACGCCAAACTGTATCAGCGATTGATCGAAGAGAAAGAGCGTATCGTGGAAGTGGAAGAGGAAGCGCGCAAAAAGCTGGCGCGCGATCTGCACGATGGACCGACTCAATCGGTGGCGGCGATTGCTATGCGCGCCAATTACATTCGCCGTTTAATGGAGCGCGAACCGAAGAATGCGGCAGAGGAAATTTACAAAGTTGAAGAGTTGGCGCGCAAAACCACAAAAGAGATTCGGCACATGCTCTTCACGCTGCGACCTCTGGTGTTAGAGTCGCAGGGGCTGGCTGCCGCGCTGCAATCGTTGGCGGATAAGATGCGCGAGAATTTTGATCAGAATGTGATCATCGAAGCCGATGCTGCCATCTCGGAACAAATGGAGATGCACACTCAGGGCGTGCTGTTCTACATTGTGGAAGAGACGGTGGGCAATGCGCGCAAGCACGCGCAGGCGGCGCATATATGGGTGCGGTTGAAGATGCGGCAGACGGATGTGGCGGCGTTAGAGATTCAAGATGACGGTGTGGGGTTTGATGTGAAGGCGGTCATGTCCTCTTACGAGAGTCGCGGCAGTATGGGCATGGTTAATTTGCGCGAGCGCACTGAATTGGTGAGCGGCGATCTAAAAATTGATTCGGCGCCGGGTAAGGGGACGAAGATTACGATTCTAGTGCCATTGAGTGATGAGGCGAAGCAAAGGTTGATGGGGTGAGTTTCGTAACCCATTCAACTTCAAATCCCAAAATTCAAACTTCAAAATTTGGAGTTTGAGATTTGGAGTTTTAAGCTTTTTGGAGAGTTGCCCCGATTCGGTTTTCGAATACAATCTCACAGCATGATGGCTTCTCTAACGAAACGTCGTGCGGTTTCAAAAATAAATTGGGACGCGGATCGAGTCAAATCGCTGCGGCAGTTTATGGGGCTGACGCAACAATTGTTTGCCGATAAGTTGGGTGTGCGCCAGCAGACGGTGTCGGAGTGGGAGAAAAGCATGTATCGCCCGCGTGGGGGGGTTTAAGTTCGAGGTAGAGTTGGCGCAGAAGTGACACAATAAACATTATCGGAAATAAGACTTTGCAATTTCGGAGTTGGGTGGGGGACAGGTTTCTAATCCGCTGCGCTTGCGAGCATTTTCCTGATCCCAACCGTTATTCTGCATGGCAACGTGGGAGTTGCACACGCGCCAACGGTCAAAGTTTGGAATAAAGTTCGTTAGCGGATTAGAGTGCCAAAACTACAACAATCTTGTCTATTTCCAATAACGTTCAATGAATCTTCCCAAAGGTCTCTGATCTTCGGGAAGTTTTTATTTTTCTCTAATACCAATGTGGCATAATCAGTTTCACAACTAAACTGGACTTACGCAGTTCACAGAAATCTTCATCACGAATGTTCCGAATTTGACGAATAAAACAAAACAAAAATTCGTGTTATTCGTTTATTCGAGTCACGCAGTCCCCGAAGCGTAGCGTAGTGGGATTCGTGATTAAGGTGTGCAAATCCAGACTAAAGACCGACGCGGTCTCTCACGAGGTATATCAAAATGACTCAAAAAGAAAACATTATCATCATCGGCTCAGGTCCCGCCGGGTTAACGGCGGCGATCTATGCCGCGCGGGCGAATCTGAATCCGTTGATGATCAGCGGCAACGAATTTGGCGGACAGATTGCCATTACGAGCGAAGTTGAAAATTATCCGGGCTTCGATTCGATCTTGGGTCCCGACCTGACCGAGAAGATGAAAGCACAAGCCGAAAAGTTCGGGACGCGGATTCAGTACGATTACGTGAGCGAAGTAGATTTAACAAAAGGCTCGCCGTTTAGGGTCAAGACGTATTCGCAAGAGTATGAGGCGAAGGCGGTGATCATTGCAACGGGAGCATCGGCGAAACGTCTCGGCGTCCCTGGCGAGAGTGAATTGATTGGCAAGGGTGTGTCGTACTGCGCGACGTGCGATGGCTTCTTCTTCAAGAATAAAGACGTGCTGGTGATCGGCGGCGGCGACTCGGCGGTGCAAGAGGGATTGTTTCTCACCAAGTACGCCAGTCAAGTTCGTATCGTGCATCGCCGCGATCAATTGCGCGCGGGCGAGTTTCTCAAGAAGCAAGCGAGCGAGAATGAGAAGATCACGTTTGTCTACGACACGGTGTTGGAAGAAATTAAGGGAAGCGGCAAAGTGCAAGAAGTGACGGCGAAAAATGTGAAGACGGGCAACGTAGAAGCGTGGAACACCGATGGCGTGTTTGTCTTCGTCGGTCACTTCCCGAACACCGATATTTTCAAAGGGCAATTGAAAATGGACGAGCAGAACTTTTTGATCACCGATAAAAATATGCAAACGTCGGTTGAAGGCGTGTTCGCCGCAGGCGAAGTGCAGGACCCGATCTATAAACAGGCGGTGTCATCGGCGGGGCAGGGGTGCCAGGCGGCGATTGCGGCGGAGAGGTGGTTGAGTGCGAGGGAGTGAGGGGAAGTTGATAGTAGATCGTGATCAGTAAGCAGTAATCAGTGAACGGTGGAATGAAAACAGGCGACCGTGAGAGGTTGCCTGTTTTTTGATTCGGCTAACGGTGGGCATTAGGCGTGCGCGGCGGGTCTAGTCAAGTCGGTTGGCTTTACACTTACTATGCGACAGCTACCATTCCATTCGCAGGAAAGCTTCCACCACCTTCGGGTCGAAGTGAGTGCCAGCCAGTGATCGGATATGTTCGCGCACTTTCTCCTCGGGCCAGCCCCCACGGTAAGGACGGTTAGAGCGTAGCGCATCCCACACATCCGCGACAGCGAAAATGCGTGCAGCTAGTGGTATGGCCTCGCCTATCAGTCCACGTGGGAAACCTGTGCCGTCCCACTTTTCGTGATGGCAGTATGGGATGTCCAGTGCAGCGTGGAGGTAAGCAATAGGGGTGAGAAGTTCATAACCATAGATTGGGTGGCGACGCATGATTTCGAATTCCTCATTAGTAAGGGATTCTGGTTTAAGCAAGATGCTGTCGGGAACGCCCATCTTCCCAATATCGTGTAGTAACGCACCTCTACGGACATTCACCAGCTCTTCTTCGGTCAGTCCCATAGCCTGGGCCAGGCGGACAGTCATCTCAGTAACGCGCTGAGTATGGCCCTCGGTTTCCTTATCGCGCAGGTCAAGGGCACGTGACCAGCCCTCAAGCGTGGCATCGTAGGCCAGCGCCAATTCAATATTAGCGCGTTGCAGATCGTTGAACAGAGATGTATTATCTATGGCAATAGCGCCCTGTCCTGCCAAGACTTCCAGAAAGTCAAGCCAATCCTGACTGGGCGTGAACGGTACGCGATGGAAGATTTCGAGCACGCCCTTGACTTGTCCTTTAGCAATAAGTGGGGCGGCATGATAACTAACAAAACCCTCATCGACCAGCAGTTGGGCCCGGATGAGCGTTTCTCCGGAATTAGACAAATTGGGAATACTAAGACTCCGCCGTTCGAGTGCGGCTTGACCAGCTAGACCTTCGCCTAGCTGCACGCGAGAATGTTCGATCGAATTGAAGCGGAACCCCTGTCCGGCCGTATATTCAAGGGTATGAGTGTGTGTGTCGAGTAGCAGCACCGACGCAGCATCCACTCGCAAGTTAGTGGTGATCTGATCTAGGAGGATATTGAGAGTGACGCGCAAGTCGAGACTAGCAGTGATGGCTGCATCAATTGTGCGCAGGGCCTCCATCTGTGCACGTTTCCGCGCCTCTTCTAACTCGCTCACTTGCAAGGCGCGGCTGGCAGTTTTGTCCCAACCATTCGCGTAACTTCGGCCATTCACGAATGAGTGCCTCGTGTGCGACCTCAACTGTCCTCTCACTTGTCGTGATCAGTCGGGCATCGGCCAATATTTTCAATATGGATTCAACAATGAGTGTATCTTCAGGTCGTGGGATAAGTTCCGCTAACGTAGCACGGCGGCAGGTATCATGCGTGCCTTTGCCTAACTCGGTTAGCCTGAGGAAGATGTTGCGAGCAATAATCTGCTGTTCCGGCGTAAGACGCTGGTTGAACACCGCCTCGGCTGTCTTGGCAATCGCTCCGCGCACCCCTCCACTCTCAGCGTAGCCGTTGTGTGTGATGGTACGTCCTCGCCGCCGCTTCCATGTCTCAAGCAAGGCATGGGAAAGCAGCGGCAATGCCCCCGGTTCATTACTTACGTCACGAAGTAGCGAGCTTACCAAGCTGGGCGCAAAGGTCCATCCACCACGCTTGGCCGGCTCTTCAATCGCGCGGCGCAGTTCTGTGGCGCTGAGCGGGCCGATGTATTCCTGCTGCTTTGCCAATGCTTCGCGCAGGTTCGCAAACTGGGCACAGTGGGTACAAAAGTCGGCTCTTAGAGTGATGACCACAATCGTCGTTCCGTCTGTATCCGGCGCGGTAGCGTAGAGCAAGCTGTCTACGAACGTCTTGCTCTCGACCTCGCTACGACAGAGGGTAAAGAGTTCCTCAAACTGATCCACAATAAGCACAAATTTGCCAGCAGAAACGCGGCCTAGCGCCCTACGGACAGCAAAGTGTAAGTTGCGGGGATCGTTCGCAAGATCATCCATGAATGTTGTGATTACCTTCACTGGCTCTGAAGGAGGAATAAGAGCGGTAGCCAATTCTTCAAGAGGATGGGCAGAAGGAGTGATGATATAGATCAACCAGTTGATACTGCCATCTGGCGGGAGGGTGCCATCTGCCAACGTCTCACCACGCTTGAGGGCAGGAATAAGCCCGGCGCGCACGAGTGATGATTTGCCACTGCCAGACCCGCCAACTACTGCCAGAAAACGATGCTTATGTAATTGTCCAACGAGTTTAGCCGTGAGCATTTCGCGGCCAAAGAACAGTTCGGCGTCGGCTTCGTCGAAGTATTGTAGACCTTTGAAGGGTGACTCACCAGGGGCGGGGGCTTCGTCTTCGGCAGTGGGTGCTGCGCGTGTTGCTCCAACAATGATAGTTGCTCCGGCTTCGGCCTGGATAATATGACCACCGGCTGTTGTCGTGGTAGCGACAATTTTGTCGTGCCCGACGGCATCACCGCGGATGGCCGCATCCCCCGCCGTGTTGATGTTCACGCCGCCGGACTGTGCCTCTTTGGGGTTTGGTGCTTGCCCCTTCGATTCGGGTGTTTGCGAGGGTTTGGGATTTTCTCCAGCATCGTCGGGCATATGGAAAGTATATGGTGGTTTCGAGGAAAGGCAAGCGGGATAAGCGCGCGTCCAGCGTTTTCCCTTTTTTGGCCAAGTCCATCGACTTTGTCATCACGCGGACGCGCGAAGTGACCTCCATGATTACAAGATTACAACTGGCTCGCACTAGCGCGGTAGAATATGTTTGATCGCCACTACTCAATGGCAACTCTCTGAACTCACAAGGATTGAATCCTCATCATGCCTAACATCTTCTTCACCGACTCTAAAGCCAACACCATCCCTATCATCCTCATCCATGGCGCTGGCGGATCACATTTACATTGGCCTCCGCAGTTGCGGCACGCGAAAGATTTGCGCGTGATTGCTGTTGACTTGCCCGGTCATGGCAAGACGGGCGGGGCGGGGTGCGAGAGTTTGGAAGAATATGCTAAAGCGATCATTGAGTTGATGAATGAATTAAAGATTGAGAAGGCGATCATCGGCGGACATTCGATGGGCGGCGGCATCGCGCAGTTATTGGCGTTGGATTACGCCGAGCGAGTGGCGGGCTTGGTGTTAGTGGGGACAAGCGCGAAGTTGCGTGTGGCTCAGCAAATTTTGGACGGGGTGAAAAATAATTTCGCGGCGACGGTGGAAATGATCGTCGAATGGAGCTTTGCATCTTCGACTCCGCCGCAAGTAAAACAACTGGCGCGGCAGCGTATGACGGAAACAGACCCTGATGTGTTGTGGAACGATTTTAACGCTTGCAACAATTTTGACGTGGTCGCCCGTGTGAATCAAATCAAAACGCCGACGTTGATCATGGTCGGCTCGGCGGATAAGATGACGCCGGAGAAGTTCTCGCGTTCGTTGGCGGAACAAATTGCGGGATCGCAGTTAAAAGTTTTTCCTGACGCCGGACACATGCTGACCTTGGAGAGGATGGAGGAAGTGACGGGGGAGATTAGAAGTTGGATGATGGGTGGTTGGGTAGTTGGGTAGTTGGATGGTTAGAAGTTGGAGATCAGAGATTTGAATTTTGGGTTTTTGCGATTTAGGTTTTTTCCACTGCGGAGTTATAATGTTGAGTACATGAGGAGATCATCATGGCTGAAATGATTCGTAAGCAGATTTATATTCCTAAACGTCTTGAGACGAGTTTGAAGCGTTTGGCGAAAAAACGCCGCATAAGTGAGGCGGAAATAATACGTGAAGCCATCGATCAGCATGTGAGTGATGCACAGATAAACTTTATCCCTGAAGTGAAAGCGCAACGTAGTGTGACTTCATGGGCAGTCACAAATGTTGGGAATTTGTTGAAGGGCGGCAAGCCCACTTTGGTTGAGGGCGAGCAGATGTTTTGGCGTGTGCCAGTTATGATGTTTATTGCAAATAAAGAAGTTGAATTGGCAAACGTAGATGTGGACGCCCAAAATGGGAGTTTGAAAGTTAACCAAGCCTTGATTGAGGAAATCTGGAACAAAGCTCGTGCGATTAAAAGTGCCTCATCGGAAGCAAATTGATACGGGCTACTGTTTGCCCGCTTGCGTGCAGATGGTATTGGCGTATTGGGGTGTTGAACGTGACCAAGATTCGCTGGCGAAACAATTGGGGATGATCGAAGGTGCGGGGACGCCGGGTTCACGCTTGTTTTTGCTTGTTTCCTCAAGTTTAGATGTGCAATATCGGACTCGCGGAAATATCGAAGATTTGGAAGAAACACTGCAAGCGGGAGTGCCACCTATTGCTTTGGTGTGGACAGGGCAGCTTTCGTATTGGGATAGTAATGTACCTCATGCGGTTGTGCTGATCGGGACTGAGCGTGGAAATTTTGTCGTTCACGATCCTGCGAAAAGCGAAGAAGGCATTTTGGTATCTATCCCTGAATTTAATTTGGCTTGGGATGAGATGGATAACATCTACGCCCTATTGAAGAAACGCTGATTGGAATACTCAACGGCACATCAAGTTTCACAACTTGATGTGCCGTTTTTATTTCAACCATTTTCGCAGAATCTCTTTCACTTTCACCGCCGCGCGGGCGCGATGGCTGATTTGGTTTTTGATCGACTCGTCGAGCTCTGCCATGGTGCAGTTGTATTCGGGGATGAAGAAGATCGGGTCGTAGCCGAAGCCGCCGTTGCCACTTGGCGCAAAAGTGATGCGACCCTCGCACATCCCTTCCACTGTAATCGGCGGCATCCCCTGAGTCACTAAAGCAATCGCGCATTTAAATCGCGCCGTGCGTTTTTCTTCCGGCACATCTTTCAACTCATTCAACAATTTATTCCAGCGATCTTGATTGGTGGCGTTGGGTCCGGCATAGCGCGCGGTGTGAACTCCGGGTCGCCCATTGAGCGCGTCCACTTCGAGTCCGGAATCATCGGCGAGGGTGGGCAGGCGGCTCTCGCGGTGAAGGACGGTTGCCTTGAGTAAAGCGTTTTCGCCGTAGGTTGCCCCGGTTTCTTCCACTTCAATATCGAGCCCGGCATCGTTCAAGGTTATGCACTCAATGGGCAAGTCGCTGAAAAGCTGCGACAATTCGCGTAGTTTTCCTTTGTTGTTTGTGGCTATGAGTAGTTGGGTTTGTTTTGTCATGGCTATATATTGGTTTATATGAACGGTTAGGCTATTAGTGGCGGTATACAATAGTTTTACACGGAATCCTTGACTTGTAGGATCATTAAATGCTATACTGCTTTCAAATTTTTCGCGTAATCACCTTTACCAGATTGCGAGACCACACTGTTTAAAACACTTCGAGATGTTCTGCGACTGAATGTCGGTTTCATATTGAAAGAAAGCGTTGGCTATAGCCGTAAGTTAGACTTCGAGCATCCCCTGCTGGAAGTGGCTGACGATTTAGACCTTGCTAATTTTCGCGGCGCATTAAGACTCACGCGCACCGTGCAAGGCGTTTACGCCCAAGGAAAGTTTACCGGCGAAGAGTCTGTCGAGTGTGTGCGTTGCCTCAAGCAGATTTCTCAAACCCTTCAATCACAAGTAGAACAATTATATGAGTTTCCGCCCAACCCCAATGCAGACTTTGTTGTTTCCGAGTCGGGGCATATTGACCTCGCGCCGTTCTTGCGCGAAGAGATGATCATCTCTCGCCCGATGCGCCCCTTGTGCAAACCCGATTGTAAAGGGCTCTGCCCGCAGTGCGGAAAAGATTTAAACGAAGGTGCGTGCGACTGCGTCACAGATGATGTTAACCCACAACTGGCTGTTTTGAAAAAGTTGTTAGGCAAATGAGGAGGCGACGATGAAAAAGCGAAAGAACAAAGCGGCGATTGTGCATGGCAAGGATGGGCAAGATTACTTCATGCTCAACATGGAGGAAACGGCGGGTTTCGAATCGGCGGCAAATGATCTGGCTGATTTTTTTATTGATCCCGAAGCGAAAAAGATTCGCCCGCGCGGCGCCCGCCCGCGCAAAGGGGTAGACGAATTCGATCTGGCTGCGGTTGCCGCCGATGACACGGTGGGGCTTTATCTTAAGGAGATGGCGCGTGAGCCGCTCCTCAACACGCAGCAAGAGATCGATCTCGCCAAACGACTCGAGCGCGGTTTGAACGCCGAAGAACGTTTGAAGCAGATGAAGAGTGACGCGCCTTCCAAACGCCGCGCACTATTAGAAACCCATGCCGCCGATGGTCTGGCGGCGCGCGAGCATCTCATCAAAGCCAACACGCGGCTCGTTGTTTCGATTGCCAAAAAATATATGACTCGCGGCGTGCCGTTCCTTGATCTGATCCAAGAAGGAAATTTGGGTTTGATGAAAGCGGTGGAGAAATATAATTATCGTCTCGGCTTCCGCTTCAGCACCTACGCCACTTGGTGGATTCGCCAAACGATCACCCGCGCCATTGCCGATCAAGGCCGGACGATCCGCGTTCCCGTGCATATGACCGATCGCATTCGTCGACTCTACAAAGCCGTGCGCGAGTTGGAACAGGATTTAGGACGCAAGCCCACGCCGGAAGAAATTGGTTCGAAGTTAAAAGTTGAAACGCGCAAAGTGGAATGGATGTTGAAGGTCTCGTGGCATCCGATGTCGCTGGAACAACCCGTTGGCGAAGAAGAAGATGAAGAGATGATCTCCTTCGTCGAAGATGAAAACGCGCTCTCGCCTTCGCAAACGGCTAGCGAGAATATGCTGCATGAAACGATGGAGCGCGTGTTGTCAACTCTGCCGCCACGCGAGGCGCGCATTTTGCGTTTACGTTTTGGTTTGTTAAATGGTCGCGCTTACACGCTGGAAGAAGTCGGACAAAAATTTGGACTGACACGCGAGCGCATCCGCCAGATCGAAGGCAAGGCATTGCGGCGGTTGCGGCATCCGCGACGAAGCAGACAGCTTCGTGATTACTTGACGTAACACTCAGACCCGAAGGGTTTCGCAAACCCTTCGGGTCTTTTTATGAGATACAATTTGCTCATGCGACGGCTTCTCTTTTTGATTCCGTTTCTCCTCATGGGATGCGGACTCCTCACCTCACCCACTTCGACTCCCGAGTTGCCGACTCCGGTTCCCACACCCGAATTCGTTGCACCGACTTCATCTGCTCCTCCCACAGC
>JACRLA010000368.1 GCA_016215145.1 Chloroflexota bacterium | reverse complement strand
CTTCGTCAAAATAGGTTTAGTGCCGGATGCCGGTTCGTCGTGGTTGCTTCAACGTCTTGTTGGTAGAACGCGGGCGACGGAGTTGATGTTGACCGGAAAGAAGATCGGCGCGAAGGAAGCGTTGGAGTGGGGCTTGGTGAATCAAGTGTTGCCAAACGATGATCTAATGAAGGTGACAAACGAATTGGCGCAGTCGTTGGCAACAATGCCGACAAAAGCCATTGGCTTGATCAAGCGCATGACCGATTACTCTGCCACGCACACACTCGCCGAATCGTTAGACAACGAAGCCGACATGCAAGAACTCGCCGGACGCACGGCGGATCATCGTGAAGGGTTGATGGCGTTTTTAGAAAAGCGGATGGCGAATTTTAGAGGCGAGTAAAAAAGTAATTGGTAATCAGTAATTGGGCGGGGTCACTAATTACCAATTACCATTTACTAATAACTATGATTGGCATCATCGGCAGTGGCACCATGGGCAGCGGCATCGCCCAAGTGGCGGCGCAAAGTGGATTCGACGTCATCCTCTACGACGTTGAGTCGGCGATGCTCGCCCGCGCGATCAGCAACCTGACTTCGACGTTCAACAAGCTCGTGGAAAAAGGAAAGTTGAAGCAGGAAGAGGCTGAGGCGACACTCGCCCGCATCACCACCGCCACGTCGCTCAATGATCTCGCCGGATGCGACTTCATCATCGAAGCCGCGCCCGAAAAACTTGACCTCAAGCAATCTCTATTCTCTAATCTCGAATCTCTCATCTCCGATCAAGCGATCTTGGCAACCAACACCAGCACCCTCAGCGTGACTCAAATTGCTTCGGGCTGCAAGCGCCCGCAAAATGTTGTGGGGATGCACTTCTTCAACCCCGCGCCGCTTCTTCCTTTAGTTGAAGTGATCGCCGCTGCTGTTACCGCCGATGCCGTTGTGACGGCGACACTTGATCTTGCGAAGCACATGGGCAAAACTGCCGTGCAAGTTAAAGATGTGCCGGGCTTCATCGTCAATCGCGTCGCGCGTCCGTTTTATCTTGAAGCGTTGCGTTTGCTCGAAGAGGGCGTTGCCGATCACGCGACGTTGGATAAATTAATTCGTGACGGTGGCGGCTTCCGCATGGGCCCGTTTGAATTGATGGATTTGATCGGTCTCGATATTAATTACGCCGCTTCGCTCTCTGTTTACGAATCATATTTTTACGAACCGCGTTATCGCCCGAGTCTGGCTCAACAGCGCATGGTCGAGTCGGGGCGGTTGGGGCGAAAGACGGGCAGAGGGTGGTATGACTACAACAAAAATGAACAATGAAACAATGAACAATGAAACAATGAAACAATGAACAATGGCGGATAGCAAATGGCGAATGGCGGATGAGACAGAGAGATGATTGGGATCAGAAAAATGTTGAAGAGCGGATTAGAAAACCCCTTCCCACCTAAAGACATGATCAACAAAGTTCTCGTGATTGGCGATGGAACGTTGGCGAATGAGATGGCGGCGCTCGTCGGCGCGAAACATCTCTCTGCCGAGACGGCGGCGCAGCCGGATGTGATCGTTGAAGCGATCATTGCCGATAGAAAGAAAAAAATTGAAACACTTCAATCGTTATCGCGAGCGTATCCCGATTCGTTGATTCTCGCGTCAGCTTTAAACGCCAGCGCAACAGAAGTCGCTTCGTGGCTCGAACAGCCGAATCGTGTCGTGGGTTGGGCAATGTTGCCGCCGATTGAGAAATCGAAGGTGGTTGAAGTTTCAAACCCGCGAGGTCTCCAAGACCTCGCGGGTTTAGATCGCGCGAAAGTTTTTTTTGAGTCGTTGGGCAAAGAAGCGGTGATGGTGAATGATACGGTTGGTGGCGTGTTACCGCGCGTGGTTGCCAGTTTGATCAACGGCGCAGTGTTTGCCGTGATGGAAGGTGTGGCGAGTCCGCGCGATATTGATCAGGCGATGAAGCTCGGCACAAACTATCCGCACGGTCCGTTAGAGTGGGGCGATAAGATTGGTCTCGATCAAGTGTTGGGGATCATGAATGCGTTGCATGAAGCGCACGGCGAGCGATACAGACCCGCGCCGTTGTTGGTACAGATGGCGCAAGCTAAGAGAAAGTTTTATGAATAACAAAGAAGCCCGCAATGAAAGCGGGCTTCTTTGTTGATCAAAGTTAATCAAAGATGCTTAGGGCTGATTACCCAAATTTTTGATATTCCCCGCGCCCGATATCTTCCGTGTCACGTCGGGTGAACCATAGTAGTTCACCGAACCAAAGCCGCTGATCTTTGCCTCAAGGTTTTTCTGCGCCCACACTGTGGCATTGCCCGCGCCGCTCAGTAAGACGTTTGCCGTTTGGCTGCTTAACTCGCGCCCGCCATAGTTGCCGAAGCCGGTGAGTTCGATGGTTTGCGATGTCACTTGCCCACTGATGCTGGCGTTGCCCGCACCGCTCAAGATCATTGTGAGATCAGTTGCTTCAAGTTTGTCGAGCTTCACATTACCTGCACCGCTGATCTTCAACATGAACTTATCCGTTTTGAGTCCAGGTATGTTGATGTTGCCTGCGCCGCTGATGCGAAGGTTGTCGAGTGCTTTCACCGCCAACGTGTATTTAATCGGTTGGGTCGGGTGTAGGTTGATATTGCTTTGAGTGAAGCCGATGGTCAAGGTGTCATCCTTCACTTCGGTTTTGATGAGTGTCACGATGTTGTCTTCGGCTTCTATCGTGAGCGACTCGGTCTCGCCTTGCGTGATGAGCATGTCGCCCATGCCGCTAAAGGTGATGTTCTTAAAGTTGCTCACGCTGCGGTTCTCAGTGATAACCTTACCCGAGCCATTGATGGGGGTCGAGCTGTTGGGTATATCAATCTGACAGCCGACAAGTAAAAGCGAAATGATTAAGAGGAGGGTGATTGCAAAATTATTTTTCATTTGAGTGTCCAGTGTGCCAGACTTCGGAAGTCTTTGCACCGATGTTAGGCGATAGCCGTTGGGGTGTTGGACGAATCGGGGTTGGGTGTGGATGGCGGCGTCACCGTGGTTGTTGTGCCGAGTGGATACAACCGCGATCCGAATCGAGTCAGGACTACCGCGCCCATGCCAATCGCCGCTAAGGCAATGTTGATTATCGAACCCAGGCAGGGCACCAACCCCACAAGTGCGCCGACCAAACTGAAGAGCATCGTGCCGAGGCCAGCCGCTACAGCGGGACTGAGTCGAGTCCAGTTGAACATGGTGACCATGCGTTCACCGATGAGTGTGCCCAGCGCGACCCAACCGAAGATGATCGCCAACACATATACAATGGCGATCAACGCCGCGACGGGTGAGAGGCAGATGGTGATCGCGGTGAAGATCATTACCACGACTCCGGTGATGAGAGTCAGTAACCCCAAGCCGCCTGCTGCCGCGGCATTGGTGGTGATGGTCGTCGTCACACGGCGTAGAGGTTGCGCCCACAAAGAAGCGACCACGAGTGCGATGATGCCTAAGGCAAACGCCATGCCGAGTGAACGCGCGCCTTGCATCGCCAGCAGATAGAACGGATCTAAGATCGGGATGCCCAGTCGTGACGAGGGAGCGAAGGGTAGCGGGAAGTTGCCCCGCGAGTAACCTTGAGTCTCGCCGCCCTTCACGGTTGCGCCGTCTTTGCGCGAGATGTTGCCGCCGGTGGTGACGAGCCGCCCGTTGATCACTGCCGTGCTTAGCAGGTCGGCATTGCCGCCAAAAATTACTACGTCTTCTTTTACGTCACCGGCGATTTGCACGTTGCCGCCGAAGACGATCACATTCTCGGTGACGGTGGCGCCTTTCTCAATGGTGACGTTGCCGCCGAACACGATCAGGCTGCCGTTGATCGTTTGTCCACTCGCCAAAGTAAAGTCGTCGCCGAAAATTATTTTGTCTTCGTAGATGTCACTGGCGAAGACTGTGCTAGTGAGTAGGAACGTCAGCGCCAACGCGCCGAGCAGTGCGATTGAAATTTTATTTTTCATGTTAGAGAAGCCTCCAAAGATAATTTGTTGATTAGATACAGCCACACCCCGACGATCCCCACTGCGCCGAGCATCGTCAACCACATCATCGGATTGGGGATGGCGATCTCTGCCAAGGCGATGACGCTGGTGAAAAGTGCGCGAGCGATGGCGGCGATTGACTCGACGGTGTTGCGGACGATGAGCGCGAAGACGATCTCCTGCTCCCACACTTCTCTGACGTAAAACGCCAGCCCGATGATCGACGGCGCGGATGCCGCCACTCCGCCTGTGACAATGACCCCGCCAAAGAACGCCAGCCACGCTTTGCCCGATGAACTTTGTGTCGCCACTCGCCGCGCTTCAAAGCGTTGCACGAAACCCGCGCTCGGCGCGATCATGGGCGCGGCGTTGAGCTTTTGCTCGACAGATTGCATGGCGTCCCATGCCGCTTGCGCTTCGGGTTGATCGCTGAGGCGAGTGGTGAGCGCCGCGCGCGTGGCGGCATCACCGGAGTCGAGCGCGTCGTTCATGTCATCGAGTAAAAATTTCGGGATCATCGTCTTCATCCTTCGAGTGCCAACTCGGGGTGGGGCGCGGTCATGGCTGCGCCGCGTGATTCGTTCTTCAACAAAGTCGCCAGCGAAGCGCGGGCGCGATGCAAACGACTCTTCACCGCGCTGACGCTGCTGTTTGTAGCGTCGGCGATCTCTTCGTACGAGAGATCGTTCCAGTAGCGCAAGATCACGGCACTGCGATCTTCGGGACTCAACTTCTTCAACATCGTTTCGACTAGCTGCGTTTGTTCGCGCCGCAGCGAAGAGTCTTCGGGTCCGGGCGTTGGCTCGTTGAGCGCGGGATGCGGTTCTAAAGGTTCGTCGAGCGAAAGCCACAACAGGCGGCGCTTGCGCAAGTGGTCGATGCAGTGATGGCGGGCGATAGAGAACAGCCATGTTTTGAACGACCGCCCAAGTTGATAGCGATAGAGCTGGGCATAGGCACGGAGGAACGTCTCCTGTGCAGCGTCTTCCGCTTCGCGGGCT
>JACRLA010000373.1 GCA_016215145.1 Chloroflexota bacterium | reverse complement strand
CCTCCCTCCCCATGCTCTACCCGCCGCGCGAGCCTGCTCTCGAAAACCCAACGCTTGCCGATCTGGCGCGATACGAAATTCCGCCACTCTTGCTCGGCACGACCACAACGGGCGAGTATACGCCGACGTGGGTCAAAGAGCTTCCAGATTTTAAAAAGAATCAAGAAGCGTTGATCAGTGGCGAAGAGATTCAGAGATTGGAGATTAAAGATTGGAAGATGGAACGGATCGCCGCGCAGCCGACTCGTGAAATTTACTTAATCGCGGGCGCGGAAGCCGCCACTGCCACCTACCGCGTCTTCTACTTTCCCGGATGGGAAGCGACTCTCGATAGCAAACGGATTCAGATTCAACCGACTCAACCGCAGGGTTTGATCTCGTTTGACGTTCCGGCAGGCACGCACAGATTAGAGATTTATTTTGGCGACACGCGAGTGCGGGAAGTGACCGCAGGTCTGGCGCTGGCGACGATGTTGGTGTTGGGCGGGGCGGGGTTGTTGGGGATGGGAGGTTGGAAGTGGGAAGTGGGAAGTGCGAAGTGGGAAGTGGGAAGTTGGAAGTTATTCATTGTTCATTGTCTCATTGTCTCATTGTTCATTGCTTTATTGCTTGTTGCGCCGTTTCTAATACTGAAGCGCGGCGCGCCTGTGATGCAGAATCAGTTTATTAATTTTGACGTGGCGGGGGAGATGACTCTGCATGGATACAATTTGCAATACAACGAGACGAACAAGGCGACGTTGACTCTGCTGTGGCAAGCACAGCACGCGCTTGGCGTGGATTATGGGATGACGATTCGGTTAGTAGATGAGAACGGTTTGCAGTGGCAGGATGACTCTCCTGAAGAGCCGCGCAACTGGCGTTTTAGACCCGGCACCGATCAATGGTCGCCCGATCAGTTTTATTACGATAGCTATGTGTTGAAGACGATCAACGCTGCGCCGCCGAACAAATATCAAATAGAAGTGATCGTGTATCGCAAAGAAAATCGTCAAGCAATTTATCACCAACGCATCGGCGAGTTTGTGGTAAGCCGCGCGACGAATGAGTCATTGGCATCGGCGATGACATCGTTAGATGGAATCAGGTTGGTGAGCGTGTATGCTGATCGTAGCGAAGCGAGTGTAGGGTCGCCGTATCGTTTGTCGTTGAAGTGGCAAGCAGAGCAAGATGCGGTTAAAGATCAAAAGGTGAAGATCGAGTTGGTCAGCGCGAAGGGTGAGGTGGTGTATTCGCGCGAAGAAACGATCACGCCCAGTTATCCGCCTGCAAAATGGAAGAGGGGCGACGCGCTGATTCAATCGTTCATTATGCGTTTGCCTGCCTCACTCGAATCGGGTGAATACCGTTGGCGGCTTAACGGAGCGTACAACGCGCCACGGACGATCCGCGTGGCGGCTCCCGCGCGGTTGTTTGTTGAACCGACGATGACGGTTGCGCGGCGTGACGATGTGGGTGAGTCGATCACGCTGATCGGTTTCAATCTCACGTCATCAAGAGGGCAGGCGATGATCGATCTAATTTGGAAGGCGAGGGGTGAGATGAGTCAATCGTATCGCGTCTTCTTGCATTTGCGCGAGGCGAGTGGAAATGTGATCGCCCAATCGGATGGTGAACCTGTGAATTGGACTCGCCCGACGACGAGTTGGGTGAAGGATGAGATCGTGATCGATTCGCGGACGTTGAACGCGCCTGCCGCTGATTACACATTGGTGGCGGGCATGGTGGACGAAAACGGGAAGCGGATCGGCGAAGTGGATTTGGGGGCGATTACCCTCGCGCCATGATTTGAAGTAAAATCTTTGACGATGGATGATCCTTCTAAGCAATTACCGTTTTATCAACAGCCGTGGTTCAAGATTGGCGTGCCGGTCGTGTTTCTGCTGGGCGTGTATTTTGGGTTGTATTGGTGGTGGCCTGCGGCGAACATCATGCCATTTGTGATGGATGTGCTGGCGTTTGGCATGGCGCTGGCGATTACACTGGCGCTGGCTTCGCAATTTGTTTTGCCGGTGCGTACGATGCAAGAGCGTGTCGAGGCGATCCCTCGTATGTTTAGTTACGCTTCGGGCGGACACGGGCCCATTGTGTTTGTGCGCGATGGTCAATTGTTGGGCAATGCCGAAGAGTTGAAACGCAAAGGCGAGGGCGTGATTCTGTTGGATGGTTTCAGCGCGGTGTTGTTAGAGAAGGGCGGGCGGTTCTCGCGCGCGATGGGTCCGGGGATTGTGTATACGCGGCGCGGCGAGTCTGTGGCGGCGACGTTTGATCTACGCAAACAGTCACGCTCGCAGCAAACGCAAGTGCTGATGAAAGACGGCATTGAAATTAAATTGAATGTTTCGGTGTCGTTCTCGCTCGATCCGACTCCGGCAAAGAAAGATGAAAAAGGGAAAGAGGCAAAAGATATTTTGGGCGACGCCAAGATCACACCGGCGACCGAGTTCAACGCCGAGAGCGCGTTTAAGGCGCACTATGGTTTCGCCGTGATAGATAAAGATACACAGATCAAATGGATGGAATTGCCCATTGTGGTGGCGACGGAGTACGTGCGCGATCATGTGAGCCGCGTCAATTTGGATGATATGTTTTTGGGGCGCGACGGCGGACAACCGATGACGAGCGTGATCCAGAGTCGGCTGACATCCGATGTGCAGAACGCGCCGTTGTTAAAAGATCGCGGCATCAAAATTTATTCGGCAGGGATGAGTATTGTCGAGCTGCCCGAAGCGGTGAACGAACAACGCAAACGCTCGTGGTCGGTGCGCTGGCGCAAAGAGGTGGTGGTGGCGCAGGGCGAGAGCGACGTGGAAGTGGAGCGCATTAAAGAACTGGCGAAAGCTGAAGCGCAAAACGATATGTATTCGCACATCCGCGAGTATCGCACCGAGATTCTTAACGACAACGGCGACCCCGACACCAAGAAAATGATCGCCAAAAAATTGGTGGATGGTTTGCATCGCTTAGCATCTGATCCCACGACTCACATTTTGCTGCCGGGTGACACCATGCGGCAGCTTGCCAACTTGCGCCATTGGGTGGGCTTGCCCGACGTGGACGAGGAGAGAATGTTGCAGTTGAACGAAGGGCAGCCGTCCGTAACCCCTTCGGAAGATTTATCGGAAGTTGCCGCAAGCGTCACGGCGATTGAAGTTGAGTTGCCGCCGACTCCGACTCCACCCACACCCGACGAGGAGAAAGCAGCATGAAGACTCCTCAGATGTCGCCGCGAATCAACGAAGTGCGTAAAGGCGTGACGTGGCGCGTGCTCGATCTTTTCTACAAACTGCTGGAGGGTGATCACGAATGGGCAGAGCGGCGACTCTCTTTGTTGATCCTGATGGGGGCGGCGTTTATGTTGATGAGTCGAGCGACGGAACAAATTGAGCCGTTTGAATTTTTGCAGCCGACTCTCGCCGCGATGCCCGAAGCGCTGCGCTTTGTAGTGAGCTTCCTTGCCTCTCTGGCGCATCCGCAAACACTGCGCCACATTCTGCCGCCATTCGTCGGCTCTTATTTGGCGATCCGTTTAGCCTCGAACTACGTGCGCGATCTATTTGAGATCGCCGACCTCGCTACTGCCCGCCATTATTTGCAGGCTTCGATCTTTGGTTGGGATTACCCCACGATCAAGATCGGCGGCGCGGGTTATGACACGGGCAATGAGAAAGATACGAATCCGATTCCAAAAATTGGCGGTCCGGGATTCGTCAACGTCGGCACGGGCTACGTGGCGGTCTTCGAACGGGTTGGCGGTCCCTCTAAAGTGGCAGGGTCGGGTGAGCATTTCATCCGCCGCTTTGAGCATCTGCGCGAAGTGATCGATCTGCGCGATCAATTTCGCAAGAAAGATGGCGTCAAGGTTTACACCAAAGATGGGATTCAAGTGAGCGTGCGAAACGTGGAAGTTGCTTTTCGCATTCACACCCAGAGTCGCGGGCGCACCGAACAAGAAGTGTATCCATTCTCCATCGGCGCCGTGCGCCGCATCGCCTACACCAAAACGGTCAGCGCGGCGGGCCCTTCGGTGTGGACGGATGGCGTGACGGGCGCGGTCGTCGGGCGCATCACCGGCTTCATCGCCAACAATGTTCTGGACGACATCGTCGCCAAACCCACTCCCGATTCGCCAGACCCGCGCGACAAGATCAAAGCGATCTTCAACGAAAAGAAAACGCGCGAGGCATTTTTAAATATGGGCGTGGACTTGTT
>JACRLA010000372.1:6991-8011 GCA_016215145.1 Chloroflexota bacterium | reverse complement strand
GCGGATGCCGAGCGCGAGCAGATCGTCGTCGCTCATATTCCACAACTCGTCGCCTTCGGTGCAAAAATACTCCAAACCCAAGCACGATGTTTTGGGATCGGGGATCATATACGGACTCCAGTTCCCAAAATTTTGGATGCGCCCCACTTGCACGTCGGGGCTGTGAACATAAATCCAATTATCGGGAAAGAGATCGGGCTTGTCGAGGATGATGACAACGGTGATGAAGTCCCGATATGAAAGATGTTTGATGGAAGCGCGGATCGACTCAGGGGGCGCGGGATCGAACATGGCAACTAATTCGGTAAGCGGAGCCGAGGAGATCACGTCGGTTGCCGCGATGAACTGATGTTGACCACCGATGATCGCTTCCACGCCCGTTGTCCGCATCCCGTCGCGTTTAATGGCGACCACATCGGCGTTGACGATTACCTTACTGCCGCGCGCTTCGATCAACTCGACAACTTTTTCCCACATCATGCCGGGCCCGCGTCGCGGATAATGAAATTCTTCGATGAGCGTTTTAATTTCTTCGCCGCGCGGTTTGAAGATCGCATTGCGGATCGCTTGAAATAGCGACAGACCTTTGATGCGCTGTGCCGCCCACTCGGCGCGAATCTCGCTAGTGGGGATGCCCCAAACTTTTTCGGTATAGGTCTTGAAAAAAATCTCGAAAAGTTTTTTGCCAAAGCGATTCGTCACCCATTGCTCAAACGTCTCCTCTTGTTTGTAAGGGAAGAGTTGATACTGCAAATACGAAAGCATGATCACGATGCTTCGTCCGATGCCCATGTTGAACAGCGCGTTGAAGGCGCGCAATGGATAATCGAAAAATTTTCCGTCGTAGTAGATGCGCGAGATGCGCGGACGCAGCAACATCTCGTCGCCCATCCACGTTTGCCACAACGCATTTACTTCGTCCACTTTGGTGAAGAAGCGGTGCCCGCCGATGTCGTAGTAATAATCTTTGTAGCGCTCGGTGCGGGCAATGCCGCCGACGAGATGATATTTTTCCAACAC
>JACRLA010000372.1:0-6938 GCA_016215145.1 Chloroflexota bacterium | reverse complement strand
TGTCGTTCCAATTCTTTAACGGAGTCATGGTGCGTGAGCGTGAATCAAAAAAGCCAACGATGAGGCGTAGTGGTTTCTCTTCTTTTGGAAAACGGCGCATATCAAAAATATATTCGTCTTGCCGAATCTCGCCAACGCGCCACGTCGTCGGAAACGTTGTCCCCATGCCGGGATAATTTACGTAATCGAGCCAGAACGATCCATCGGATCGCACCAAACGAATGGCGATGGTGTAATCATGCGACGGAGTTTTGAGCGTCTCCAAATAAAAAGTGAGTGCGAGGAGATCGCCATTGCGGGCGATAGTATAACCGTTAAGTTTGATCTCATCGGCGAAAATTGCGCCGCCATTGTTCAAAGGGGATGCCGCCACCAACGGCGGGGGCGAATACGCCGGGGAAATGTAGAGCGGGATGACCGCGCCCGCGAAGATCACCATAGGCAAGATGATCGAGGACGTGATTTTCATGTAGAGACGTTCCGGCGGAACGTCTCTACCGAGCGGAACGTCTCTACCAATGCGATCTATAAAAAATTTTATTCCCCATACCATCAACACAACTCCGGCAGGCAAGCCGGGGAAGATGAGCCGCCCTTGAATACCGGCGGCGAAGAACCAACGCGCGGCAATTGCTAACACCGCGCCGAACCAAAGAAGAACGATAATCAAAGATTGACGCTCGGAGAGAAAACCGCGAAGACGCGAAGAACGCAAAGAGGCGATAACGCCTAACACAAAACCTATCGCGCCGATCAAGGCAATCGCGTCATAGATGTTGTAAATCCAAGTTGGAGTCATCAAGAGGCTGATGTGTCCAAAGAGTCCCCAAGTGGAGAAGCGCAATAAGCGAAATTGTTCATCTAAGAAATTGAGCGAGACAAGTTTAATATCCAAGTTGCCGCCAACGAATTTTAGAAATGCGTTAAGCGCAAGCGGATCGCCGTAGATTATTTGATTGCGAACATACCACCATCCGGCGACGAGCGCGGTGACAAGCAGCACGATCAGAGTCGGCGCAACGGCGGTAGAAAGTTTTCGCTCGCGCAGCAGAATCAAAGCCACAAATAAAGTGAGCGCCACCACTGCCAAGACGGTGCCAATTAATTTTGAGAGGCACATCAACCCAATCGCCACGCCGAGCAAGATCGCTTTACGAATCGTCACACCATCTCGCCCGATCCACAACAAGATCGCCAGTGTCAGCGTTGAGGTGAAAGTGATCATCGTGTCGTTGTTGGCGGACGAATGGATGAAGATGAATTGAGGGATGAAGGCAAGAAATGCGGAAGGGAAATAAAGGAGAGAAGGGAGATAAGGGAAATAAAGGAAAGAGGGGAAATGAGGGAAATCGCTGGTCGGTAAAAAAATGAATGCAAAGTGATCATCGTGTCGTTGTTGGCAGACGAATGGATGAAGATGAATTGAGGGATGAAGGCAAGAAATGCGGAAGGGAAATAAAGGAGAGAAGGGAGAGAAGGGAAATAAAGGAAATCGTTGGTCGGTAAAAAAATGAATGCGGCGATGATGAAGGTGAGAAAGATTGTGCCGACGCCAAGCAGCACTGAAAACCATCGCGCAATGTGAACGGCGAGAGTTGTGTTGCGATATGGTAACGATTGCGAGAGCGGATGATGCAAGAAAGAATTTTTTTTGCCCGGCAGTTCAGCGTCGCCGAAATTTGTTTTGGGTTGCAGAATCGCTTGCTGGCTGAAGTCGGAAGTGTCAACCCAAGAAGTGAGCGCACCGGTGATGATGTAATAGAGCGGGGCTTGCAGCGATTCTTGATCCCACAAGTGTTCGGTTGGTTTGCCAAGAGGCGGCAGCGACTTGAAGCGGGCGATGTATTCGGCTGTGGCGTAATGTTGAAGTTCGTCGGGGGCTTCGAAGATGGGGACGGCGATGGAATAGGCAACGCCGAGAATGACGAAAGCGATAAGGATAAGAGAGAGGGAACGCACAGGGAAATAGACAATGAACAATGAGAGAATGAACAATGAACAATTCTGCGCGCATTGTTCATTGTTTCATTGTTCATTCTTCATTTAATCTAAGCACCGCCATAAATGCTTCTTGCGGAATCTCCACTTGCCCCACGCTCTTCATGCGGCGTTTGCCCTTCTTTTGTTTCTCCAAAAGTTTTTTCTTGCGCGAGATGTCACCGCCGTAGCATTTTGCCAACACGTTTTTACGAATGGCTTTCACGTTAGCACGGCTGATGATGCGCCCGCCCGCCGAGGCTTGAATCGGGATCGCAAACTGTTGACTCTGGATCAGGTCTTTGAGCTTGCTCACCAACAACTGTCCTTTAGCGTAAGCGTGATCACGATGAACGATCATCGCTAACGCATCCACCGGTTCTTCGTTCACCAAAATTTGCAGTTTCACCAAATCGTCGGCGCGGTAATCGGCAAATTGATAATCGAGCGAAGCGTAACCGCGTGTGCGCGATTTAAGTTGATCGTAAAAATCAATGATCAGTTCGCCGAGCGGAATATCGTAGTTAAGCAGGACACGCTTTGGGGCGGGATGTTCTTGACCTGTAAAAATGCCGCGCCGCTTCGTCACCAAGTCCATGATCGTTCCGTAGAATTCATCCGGCGTGAAAATTTGAATCTTCATCCACGGCTCGCGGATTTCGGTCATCGTCCCTTCGTCGGGCAAATCGGCGGGCGAATCCACGCGCACCGTTTCGCCTGTGATCTTCACCACTTCGTATTCCACCGAAGGCGCGGTGGCGATGATGTCGAGATCGTATTCGCGTTCGAGCCGCTCTTGGATGATCTCCATGTGGAACAAACCCAAGAAGCCGCAACGAAAACCGAAGTTGAGCGCGGTGGACGTTTCGGTTTCGTATTCAAGTGAAGCGTCGTTGAGTTGTAACTTTTCCAACGCTTCTTTGAGGGCGGCGTAATCTTCACCCTCCACCGGATAGATTCCGGCAAAGACCATAGGCTTCGCTTTTTGGTAGCCGGGTAACGGAGCTGCCGCCATGTTCGTAGCAAGCGTGATCGTGTCGCCGACGCGGCACTCACGCACCGTTTTAAAACCGGTGGCAATGTAACCCACTTCACCCGAAGCAAGTTGTGTCGTGGTTTTCATCGTCGGCGAGAAGATGCCGATCTCGACTGGTTTAAATTTTGCGTCAGTCGCCATTAAACGTAATTCGTCCGTGGGGTTAACAATTCCCTCAACCAGCCGCACGTAAGCCACAACGCCTTTATAGGAGTCGTAGTGGGAGTCAAAGATCAACGCTCGCGCCGGAGAGGCGGCATCCCCTTTGGGCGGCGGGATTTTTTTGATCACCGCTTCCAACACGTCGCGCACATTGAGTCCCTCTTTCGCCGAAATCCGAATCACGTCGTCGGGGTCGCCGCCGATGAGATCTGAAACTTCTTTCGCCACTTCATCGGGGTGCGCCGCGGGTAGATCAATTTTGTTGATGACGGGGATGACTTCGAGATTCGCGCCGAGCGCAAGATAGAGGTTGGCGAGCGTTTGCGCTTCGATGCCTTGCGAGGCGTCCACGACCAACACCGCGCCTTCGCACGCGTTGAGGGCGCGGCTCACTTCGTAACCGAAGTCAACGTGACCGGGCGTGTCAATGAGGTTAAGTTCGTAGCTGTTGCCGTCGAGCGCAGTGTAACTCATACGCACGGCAGAGGCTTTGATGGTGACACCCTTCTCGCGTTCCAAATCCATCGAGTCGAGAATCTGTTCGGTCGTGTCACGATCTGGCACGGTGCCGGTGAGATGAAGCAATCGATCTGCCAGCGTTGACTTGCCGTGATCGATGTGAGCGATGATGCAAAAATTTCGGATGTGTGCTGTGTCCATTTAAGAGAAAACCGCGAAGGCGCAAAGTGCGCGAAGATTTTATTTTTGTTATTACACAAAGAAACCCGCGTGGGCGGGTTTCGCGTATTGCCGCGAATTGGTTCAAGGTAGAGTATACATGAGAAGGGGATTGCTTTCAAAGACGAAACGCCTTACAATTTTGACATGGAGATAGATTTTGAAATTATCGGGGACATCAGACAGATCGAAACTATTGCCACAGGGAACGCTATTCGAGAAGTTGCGCGCCTACGAAAGATGTATGGCAAAGGGCGATGGCGTAAGCTCACGGGCATCGCTACTGTCAAGTTGCCAGATGATGCCATATGCAAAGCCGAAGTACATTGGTATGAAGCACACGGCATTGGCAGAAAAGAATTGAAGATCAAAAATATCTTTGAGGACTAATTATGGAAGCCCAGAAAATAAGACCGCGATTCGTTATTTGCGTCAAGAACGACAACTACATTGTCTCGCTCGAGAAGCGGAAGGTGTATCAAGTGATTCCCGATCCCCGCGCTGCAAAACACAGGATGATGCGCGTGATTGACGAATCGGGAGAAGATTATCTCTACCCAGCAACTTACTTTGTTCCGATCAGAGTCCCAGAAGTTGCCACAAAAGTTTTTCGCATTGCGGCTTAACTCTCATTCCATCAGGAGATCATCATGGCAAAGGCAAAGAAGCAATATCAACTTGTAACGCGCAGTGATATGGACGGCTTGGTATGCGCCGTTCTGCTGAAAGAGAAAGGGCTGATCAACCAGATCAAATTTGCTCATCCCAAAGACGTGCAGGATGGCAAGATACAACTGGGCGAAAACGACATCACCACCAACCTGCCCTACGTCGAGAGCGTGCATCTCGCTTTTGATCATCACGCCAGCGAAACACTGCGCGTCAAGAAAAAGAAATCCAACTACATCGTTGATCCCAAAGCCCCGTCTGCCGCGTCCGTCGTCTACAAACATTTCGGCGGCAAAAAAGGTTTCCCCAAAGTTCCAGCCGCCATGATGAAAGCCGTAGACAAAGCCGACTCGGCACAATACACGATGAAAGATGTTCTGGAGCCGGACGGCTGGGAACTGTTGAGCTTTATGATGGACGCCCGAACCGGTCTGGGGCGCTTCAAAAATTTTAGAATCTCCAACTACGATCTGATGATGAACCTGATTGACTACTGCCGCGATCACACCATCAAACAGATTCTCGCCCTGCCCGACGTGAAAGAGCGGGTTGATCTCTTCTTGGAACATCAAGAGAAATTCCGCGCGCAGATTCGGCGCTGCACCACCGTGCATAAAAACTTGGCAGTGCTCGATTTGCGCGGCGAAGAAACCATCTACGCCGGAAACCGTTTTATGATCTACGCCCTATATCCGGAGTGCAACCTCTCGATGCACGTCATCTGGGGCGTGCAAAAACAAAACACCTCTTTCGCCGTAGGCAAATCGATTCTCAACCGCACCGCCACGATCAATGTTGGCGCATTGATGTTAGAGCATGGCGGCGGCGGACACGAAGGCGCTGGCACTTGCCAAATAGAGAACGACAAAGCCGAAGCCACAAAGCAACGGCTCATTGAAAAACTGTCAGTCGCCGCTTAATTTTAAAACCTCTCAAGCGCACTTGAGAGGTTTTTCTTTACACCCAAATGAATCAAATTTTTTTCTTCCTTGAGTCTTTTCGCAAATCTTATCTCGCCGACCTTGCCACGCTGGTCAACATAGATTGCGGCACCCACAACAAAGTAGGTGTGGATTGGGTTGGCAGATGGATCGCCACACGCTGCAAAGACTGGCAGGCGGATGTGAAACTTATGCCACTCACCGAGCGCGGCGATTGTTACGTCGCACGGTGGCGCGGCCATGGCAGTGGCAAGCTTTTTATCATTGGACACCTTGATACCGTTTACCCGGACGGAACAGCCGCGCAACGCCCGATGAAGACCGAAGGCAAAAAGATTCTCGGCCCCGGCGCCTGCGACATGAAAGCCGGCGTGTTGACCGGACTGTATGCCATGCGCGCTTTACAACATAATGATTTTGATTCGTTTGGCGAGATCATCTACTTCTTCAACAGCGACGAAGAGATCGGCTCGCCCGCGTCGCAAAAACTTTATTTACCCATCGTCAAAGAATGCGATGCGGCGTTAGTGTTAGAAGCAAGTCGCGCCAACGGCGACATCGTCAGCGCGCGCAAAGGCGTGGCGCATTACCTGATCAAAGTGAAAGGCAAAGCGGCGCACGCCGGAGTAGAACCGGAGAAAGGCGCGAATGCAATTCTTGAACTCTCGCACCAGATCATCGCCGCGCACAAGTTGAACGGCATTTACAACGGAGTCACGGTCAACGCCGGCATCATCGGCGGCGGCACGCGCGCCAACGTAGTGCCAGACGAAGCCCACGCCCACGTAGACGTGCGCGTGGTTGATCCCGAAGGGATGCGCGCGATCAGCGAATCGATCCAAAAATTAAAAGACAACGTCACCGTAAAAGGCACAAGCGTGGAGATCGTAGGCGAAGCAAACTTTCCGCCGATGCCAAAGAACAAAGCAGGCGCGTTCCTCACCGAACTGGCGCAACAAGCCGCGCGTGAATTAAATTTTGAAGTGAACGACGCGGCGACAGGCGGCGCGTCCGACGCGAACATGATCGCCGGAGTCGGCATCCCCGTGTTAGATGGTTTGGGCCCGGTGGGCGGTCTCGATCACAGTCCGGATGAATACATCGAAGCCGAAAGCATTGTGCCGCGCACGGCGTTGTTGGCGGAGTTAATCAAAAAGATTTTTGAAAATCAAGAAAAGTTGAAACAGTTACGCGGATGACTCTCGCGCTCTCTCTGCTGCCTGATCATTACGCCGTCAGCCGATTTGAATCAAACGAATCGATCCCGGCATGGGCGACCCGCTCGCAATTTTTCACGGTGACGCGGACAACCGACGAACTCTCCATCACCTGCCCCGAAGCCGATGTGCCGCGCGATGTCGCCAAATGCGAACGCGGCTGGCGTGCATTTAAATTGCATGGACCCTTTGATTTTGGTCTCACCGGCATACTCGCCTCTGTTTTAAATCCGCTTGCCGAAGTAGGCGTTGGCATCT
>JACRLA010000125.1 GCA_016215145.1 Chloroflexota bacterium | reverse complement strand
GTTGATCGCGTGCGACGCGCTGAACTGCGTTGACCGTTGCGAAATTTCTAAATAGAGTGTGGCAATTATACGTTATTGGCGATAAACACAGAATGAGAGTTCGACTAACATTCAACTTCAACTTCACTTTACACTTCTAACTTCGCACTTCGCACTTCCCACTTCGCACTTCCCACTTCGCACTTCGCACTTCGCACTTCGCACTTCGCACTTCCCACTTCTCATTCCCCCATCACGCTGACTAACGGATTAACCAAAATGTAATCCACCGTTGCTTTGCGTTCAATGGTGCGAATGCTGGATCGCAATTCGTCTAACGGAATCAAAACATTTTCCATCGCCACAACGTGTGTCGCTTTCACATGGTCTATGGCGTGGATAGTTTCGTCAATCCAGTTTGCGCCAGCGTGAGCCACTAACACATCGCACACGATCCCCTCGCCTTGCAGAATCCGCATCACTTCGTCTACGCGCTCGTGATGTTTGGCGTTGATCGTTTTTGGATCGGCTTCATCATACTGCGCCTCAATGCCGAATCGCCCGGTGCGAAGCGCTTCCGCCGTGATCTCGCCAAAATCCAAAACGTAAACCGGCGCGTTGTAGGCGGTGGCTAAACCGATCACCGTCGGCAGCACCGGCACGGTGTTGTACATCGGTCCAATCGGCATCAAGATAGATTTGGTCGCCACCTTCAAACTGTACAGCTTGAAATAATCTTCGCATGATTCGATCAGCTCTTGATGCTGACCGATGCCTTTCACGGTGACGCCGCCATCGGCGTCAAACCCTAACACGATAATTTTATCGGCGTTGACGATGGTGCTGAGACGATGGGCGATGTTGAGTGAGGTGCGCCCGCGCGTCAGCGTGTCGAGTGATCGCATGACGATGGTTTGACTGCGATTGTCGAGGGCAGAGGTTGCTTCGTCGAGCAACAGAATAGACGGGTCGGCTAACGCCGCGCGGGCGATGCTGAGCCGCTGTTTCTGCCCGCCACTTAACCCGTCGCCCATTTCGCCGATCATCGAGTTGTAACCGTCGGGCATCTTCTCTACAAAATCTTCAATGTGGCTGACCTCTGCTGCCTTCTTTATTTCTTCGTTGCTGGCGTTGGGGTTGGCGAAGCGCAAATTGTCGGCGATGGTGCCGCGAAAGAGAACGACGTCTTGCGCCACCCAGCCTAAGTGTCCACGCAGTGACGAGAGTTTGAGATCGCGCACGTCGTAACCATCTATCGTCACGCGCCCGCTTGTCACATCGTAGAAGCGGGCAATCAAATTAAACAGAGTCGTCTTACCCGTTCCCGACCCGCCGACGATGGCAACTTTCTCGCCGGGCAAAATCTCGAAGGAGATATTTTTCATGCGCCAAGCATTTGAACCGAACTCGTAACTGAAGTTCACATTTTCAAATTTAATGTGACCTTTGAATTTTCCGACAACCATCGCTTCAGGTTTCTCGGTGATCTCTGCTTCAACATCCATCAAGCGCAAGACGCGGTGCGCCGACACCAACGATGATTGAAAACTTCCCAGCGCGTTGCCGAAGGCAGTGATGGGCGCGACGAACTGGCTAAAGAATCCGGCGAAGCTGACCAACAAACCGAGATCGTATAAATTGTTGATCGTCCCGAATGCGCCCACGCCATAGATCAAAGCTAACCCTAAGCCGCTCAGGGCGTAGAACACGGCGGTGTTGCTCACGGTTAATTCCATGTTCTGGGTCATCTCGCCAGCCATCGTATGCAGTTGGCGGTTAAACCCTTGCACCGTGCGATCCTCTTGCACAAAAAGTTGAATGTCGCGGACGGCGTTTAAATTTTCGCCGAGTGTGGCGCTGGCATCGGCAAACAAGCGGCGATACTTCGCCGCAACCTTTTGCATTTGCGGGATGAAGATGCTGAGACTCAACCACTGCAAGAAGCCCACTAACAGGATGCTCGCTAATGCCAGTTGCCAACTCAGGAGGAGCATGAAGATCACTGCCAAGATCAACATGCCGGCATTGACCAGCAAGAAAGGAATATGCTGCGTGAGAAAAACGCTGATCACTTCAATGTCGCTCATGCCAATGGAAACCAGTTCACTCGCTTCGTGACGGCGAAAGAAACTTGGGTTGTGTTTCGTCAGGCTGTGATAGAAATCGGTGCGAAACTCCACCATCATAGTTTGGGCAAGTTTGGCAGTGTAGGCGCGCCCCTGCCGCATGAGGAAAGTTCCGAGCAGGGTGAGGACGATCATGTAGATCAAGATCATCACGATCTGTTGGATGCCGTCAGCGCGTGTGGTGGCATTTTCGGCTTTTGGAACGGCGACATCCAACAGCGGTTGAATGGCTTGAAGCGTGAGCGATGAGGCAAGTGTCGCCAACAAGATAGCGACGATAGCGGCGAGCCACGCGCCTGTGCGGCGTGAGGCATAACGCACTACTCTGCCTATCGCAGATTGAATTTGCGTTGCGGTGAGCGCCTTGGGCGCAATGAGGGTGTCGCTGTTGGATTTCATGAATTAACGCAGACTTCCGAAGTCTAGCAGACTTCGGAAGTCTCGGTTCTGCAAACGCCGCGCAAAATTTACTTCTTCGGCTGTTTTTCAAGTTTGGCTTTGTCGCTGATCTTTTTAAGCACTAACCCTACGCCGCCCAGTGGGTTAATGGCGGTAGCAACTGCGACTTCAAAAATTTCAGGACCCATGACGGCGACCATATTAAACCATTTTTCTATTTGATTTACATCTGCTTGATCACCCTTCACAGATTCCTTTTCGATTTTAGCAAGGTTATCTTTGATTACTTGTTTATCATCAGCAGAGAGATTGGGTTGCGCATCAACTTTCTTTTCCATATCTTTGCGCCAATCGGCAATCGCTGTCGCTTGCGGACTCGCGTTGACGATCTTATCGTGCCCGACAATGTCGCCGCTAACGTTAACCGTGCCGCCGCTGATATTGACGCCGCCACTTTGCCCGACAATGTCGCCGCTAACGTTAACCGTGCCGCCGCTGATATTGACGCCGCCACTTTGACCTTCGTTTGACATGATGAGCCTCCTGAAGTGAGATGAGGATATTGTATCTTAAAATCTCAGACACCGAGTGTCTTGCGAAGCACCCCGTAGCGAAGCGGGCGAGACACTCGGTGTCTGGGCGTTGCGCTATAATCCGCGCCGTGACTCACCTCCGCACAATTCTTTTTGATCTCGACGGCACGCTCATTGTTGACCAAGTTTCCCTCGTCACCCAATTTTTTCAATACTGCAATCGTCTCGGACACGACACCGCAGGCGACATGTATCGTGAGTTGTATCGCTGGCGGCACGAGTTCTGGGTGGATTCGGATCGCATCAACGCCGACTTCAAACGATTCGGCGAGCGCGGCTTTTGGGTGGAGTATCACAAACAACAATTAAACTTTATGGGATTGAACGGATCGCTCGACGATCACGCCGAACAGATCACACACTGGTTCTACGAAGACGGATCACATCGCACTGTAACTGTCGCGATGAAGATGGCGAACTCTGCACCCGACAGCACGGTGTATGTCGGCGACAACTACTTCATTGACATCATCGGCGCGCGCAACGTCGGCATCACCCCGATCCTGATCGATCCCGAAAACATTTTCCCTGACGCCGAGTGCAAGGTGATACGGACTCTTAAGGAGTTGCGATCTCTTGTATGATCTCGCGTAGGGGCAGGACTTGCTCCTGCCCGTTGGGCGACCGCAACCCATCGGGCGACCGCAACCCATCGGGCGACCACAACCCATTGGGCAACCGCAACCCATCGGGCGACCGCAACCCATCGGGCGACCGCAACCCATCGGGCGACCGCAACCCATTGGGCGACCGCAACCCATCGGGCGACCGCAACCCATTGGGCGACCGCAAGGGTCGCCCCTACGCAAATATTTTTCTAACATTCAGATTGTAAATTTGTGTCATCGTAGCCTAGCGCCTTGTGCGCGTTGGAATCGCCCACAGGGGGCTATACTACGAAACACCAATTACTAATTACCGATTACTTTGGAGAATCATTTATGACCACCGAACCCCAAACCCTCGAGTTCCGCGCCGAAGTGCGCCAACTGCTCGACATCCTTGCCCACTCTCTTTACACCGATAGAGAGATTTTTTTGCGCGAGTTGATCTCTAACGCTTCTGATGCGCTCAACCGTTTGCAATTTGAAACGCTGACCAACCGCGACGTGTTAGATGCGGATGCTGAACTTAAGATCACCGTCACAGGATCAGAAGACGGCAAAACCTTGATCGTCAGCGACAACGGCATCGGTATGTCGCGTGAGGAGATGATCGAAAATCTCGGCACGATAGCTCATTCCGGCGCGAAGGCGTTTATCGAATCTATTAAAGAAGGAAGTTCGGCGCAAGACATCATCGGACGATTCGGCGTGGGCTTTTATTCGGCGCTCATGGTTGCCGACGAGATTCAAGTGACGTCGCGCTCGTATCGCAAAGACGAAACCGCCTGGACGTGGACATCGCACGGCGGCGACAGTTACACGCTCGCGCCCGCCGAGAAAAATGATCGCGGCACGACTGTAACTTTGAAGTTGAAAGAGGATGCGGATGAGTTCGGCAAAGAGTGGCGCATCGAGCAAACGATCCACAAACATTCGGAGTTCGTCGCCTTCCCGATCTATGTCGGCGATAAAGTCGTCAATAAGCAAAATGCTTTGTGGCGGCAAACTCCGGCGCAAGTGACCGATGATCAGGCGAATGAGTTTTATCGTGAACTGACTCTCGATTTTGAAAAA
>JACRLA010000124.1 GCA_016215145.1 Chloroflexota bacterium | reverse complement strand
TTGACGTTGTTGATCATGCTGATTCCCAAACTGCCGCCGATTCCGTTTGTACTGCCGCTGCCCCCGGCGCGCCTGCCGACTCCTCCTGCCGCGCCTTCCGGCGATTGGGCGGAATTTTTGCGCTCGTTGATCTTCTGGGCAATGTTGATCGGCGTTGCGTCTTACATCGTCGTCAACTATTTGCGCGAGCGACCCGAACTGTTAGAAATGCTGCGAAGTTCAAAAATGGTTCGCTGGATGCGCGGTGCGTGGGCGACGATGCAAAAATGGTGGGGCGTGATTCGGGAGCGTGTCGGCACGCGCCTGGCAGAGATGCTGCGCGAGCGGTGGCTGGGTGACGCGGCGAAAAAATTGGGCGACGTTTTTAATTTCTTCAATCTGCGCCCGCGCACGCCGCGCGATCAGATCGCTTATTTTTATCTGAGCATTTTGCAGAGGGCGAGTCAAAAAGGATTTGCGCGGAGCGAGACGGAAACGCCGTACGAATACGAGCCGACTCTCGAAACAAATTTGCCCGAGGCACAAGGGGACGCCGCCGACTTGACCCAAACTTTTGTCGAAGCCCGTTATAGCGCGCACGTCATCGGCGAGGAGGAACTTAAACGGGCGAAGGAAATTTGGGAGAGGGTGCGAGAGGCGATGCGAATTAAAAAACCTCGCGGGTCTTAAAGACCCGCGAGGTTTTTGTGTTACGGAACTTGGAGAAGATTGGTGTAACTACCGCGCGCCACAGTGACAGTGACCGAAGTTTTGCTTCCCGAACCTTGCACGACATAGAAGACCGTCGTTTGATTAAGTGTTTCGAGTCGTTTGGTGGTGGGGTTGATGACGCTGAGCACGGTCTTGGCATACCAGGCAAAACCCTGACTGGTGATGGTCATCGGCGTGAACTGCAAACGCCCGACTGTTGGAAAATTTATTTTGGCTAAGTTGAGGGCGGACGTTTGGGTGAGAGTCGAGTCGCGGGCGGTGGCGGCGGCAGCAGTAGAGGTGCCAGCCGGATTGAATTGAGGCAGGGTGGGTATGGCGGCGAGTGTCGCTCCCGGATTAAATTTTGGAACGGTGGGCAAGGCAGTGAGAGTCCCTGCTGAATCGAATTTGGGTGTGTTGGTTGGCAGCGCAAAAACGGACGGGGCGGTGTTGGGGATGTTTGTTGGCAAGCGCGTGCCTTGCGCCGGTGTGGCGGTGTCGGGAAACCCGGACGTGTTGACGATCAAGGTGTAGGTGGCGAAGGCGGCGTTTTGCAATTCGTTATTAAGGTCGGTTGAAACCGTGCCACTGCCATAGCTGAGAACCGCGCCGCCGTTGCTGAACGCCGCGCCGAAATTTTTGGCGGCGAGATTGATCACTCCGGCGTGGGCGGTGCTGCTAGCAGGAAGTTGTGTTAGAAGACCGGCATAACCGGAGGGTGAGGCGCTTGAGCTTGTTACGTTGACCACCGTGCCTAAGATCAGTTGAGCGTACGTGGTGATAGCAATAGTCGCTTCACTGGGAGTCGTCGCTGAGGGCGTGCGCGTGGGAGTGTTGATCTTTTGAGTCGGGGTGCGTGTGCTGGTCGTGGTGGGTGTTTTGCTGGGCGCGGCGGTGAGAGTCTTGCCAAAAGAAAATGCGGTGCTGGTGAATCGTTGGCGGTTCATGCTGGCGATGCCGGTGAGATCATCGGGGTCTAAGTTTGCCGAGGGCGCGCTGAGCGTCGTCGGCACCGCAACACCCAAAAGTAATAAGATGCCCATAACCAGCGCGATGATACGAAATGCGTGAGTGCGAAAAAACATATACGATGATCTCCTCGTGCGCTGATTATAGCGCGTTTAGATCGCGCACCAGATACCGAGTGTCTTGGAGACACTCGGTATCTCGATAAAGATACGCCCACAAGGGGCTATACTACAATTTAATTTCTCAAGACTTCCGAAGTCTGTTAGACTTCGGAAGTCTCGCGCTTGAACTATGCAACCGTCTCGAATCAATTCCGTCTTCTTTAATCGTCAACGCATCACCGACCCGCGTTTTTTCTGCGGGCGCGAGCGTGAGGTTGAAGCGCTGTATAGCGCGGTGTTAACCAAACAGTGCCGCGCTATCGTCGGCGAGCGCAAGCTGGGCAAGAGTTCTCTGCTCACCCACATCGCCCATCCCGATCTGCAACGCAAGCACGGTCTCGATCCCTCTCGCTATATTTTTCTTTACATTGATTTGGAAGGGATGTCGAACATCACGCGCGATGAGTTCTGGCCTGAGGTGTTAGATCGTTTAGCGACAATGATGCCGCACGGCGAACTGCGCGATCAGATCAGCAACGCGGCGGTGGCGGGGGATATGCGCTTTATGCAAGTGCGCCGCTTGTTGCGCCGCCTCTCCACTGCCAACCTCAACTTGGTTCTGATGTTAGACGAGTTCGAGAGTCTTGCTACGAATGAAGCGTTTGATCCATCGTTCTATGGCGAGATGCGGAGTCTGGCGGGCGAGTTGGGCGTGGTCTACATCACTGCCTCCAAGCGCAGCCTGTACGAATTAACGTTTCAACACGCCGATACGTTGTCGTCGCCGTTCTTCAACATTTTTTCTGAAGTGCGCTTGACGTTGATGAGCGAAGACGAGGCGAAAAAAGTTTTGGGCGATCTTTCGTCGCAAACGCCGCATCCTTTTTCCGGCGAGCACGTTGAGAGCTTGATCAAAGTAGCCGGACGCCATCCGTTCTTTTTGCAGATCGCCGCTGGCTATTTAGAATCGGCTTTCGCTGAAAGAGGCGGCAACACTTTAGATGACGATGCGTGGAATCAAGTGCGGCGCAGATTCTTGGCAGAGGCGGAAGATCATTATCGCTATTTGTGGAATCAACTCGCCGATAAAGACAAGAGCGATCTGTTTCATCTGGAACGGTTGAAGCCGGAAGAGATGCGCCACTTGCAAGGCAAGGCGCTGCTGCAAGATTCGCAACCATTTGCCGAGGGCTTCAAAGAATTTTTAAAGCGGCGTGATCATGTTCACGCTGTGGGTGAACCGCAATCTACATCGTTTGGCTCGGCGACGGACACCGACAACCTGACGGGCATCACGCTCGGCAACTATCGCGTGTTAAGTGTTTTGGGACACGGCGGCATGGCGGCGGTGTATCAGGGTTATCAGGCGTCGTTGGATCGTTACGTGGCGATCAAAGTGATGCGTTCTGTTTTGCAAGACGATCCCGAATTTGCGAATCGATTCAAGCGCGAGGCAGAAGTAGTAGCGAAGCTGCGTCATCCCAACATTGTGCAGATGCTGGATTTTGGAACGCAGGACTCCGTGTTATACATGGTAATGGAATACATTCAGGGGCAGACGCTTAAAGAGTATCTGCGCGAACTGCGAAAAGATGAGAGGCGTCCGACTCCGAAAGAGATCGTCTATATCGTTAAGAGCATCGCCGCCGCGCTCGATTACGCGCACGATCATGCCTTGGTGCATCGTGACATCAAACCGGCGAACATTATGCTGCGCGAGGAACCCATTCAAGGGGCGCGTGGCGAGATCGCTTACACGCCGATCCTGACCGACTTCGGCGTGATGCGAATGATGGAAGGTTTGCAGCAGACCGGGACAGGCAACACCATCGGCACTCCCGATTACATGAGTCCTGAACAAGCGCGGGGCGACGTGGCGGGTCCGGCTTCGGATATTTATTCGCTGGGCGTGGTGTTGTATGAAATGGTGACGGGCAAATTGCCGTTCACGGCAGAGACGCCTGTCGCCGTTTTGGTGAAGCACATTCAAGAAGAGCCGCCTTCAGCGCGGACGATGGTGAACGACGTGAGTGAAGACCTTGATGCAATTTTGAATCGCGCCTTGTCGAAAGATGGACGCAAACGATTCGCTCGCGCCAATGACCTGGCTACTGCGTTGGCAGTTACGTATAAAGGTGGGTAGGTGGTTAGGTGGTTGGGTGGTTAGGTAGTTGAGTGGTTGGGTGGTTAGGTGGTTGGGTAGTTGGAGATTAGAGATTTTCCAATTGCGGATTGCGGAATGTGGATTGCGGAAAATATTTTGAGATTTGAGGTTTGAAGTTGGGATTTTGGGATTTGGGTTTTTGGGATTTTTGGGATTTTTGTTCATTGTTTCATTCTTCATTGATCTATGACTCGTCGCGCAATGTTTAACGGATTAACGGGGGGGCTGTTATTTATCCTCGCCACGATCTATCCCTTGCTGGCGGTGTGGGTGCCGCTGATCGTGCCGGAGTGGATGCCGCCTGTCAGCAATCCGGTGTTTCATGCCTCGTTGTTGATGGCTTCGGCAATAGTAAGTTTAGCGGCGATCTTCCTGCCATCCGTTCTCGCCATTATTCAATCCGACATTCGTGGCGCATGGGGCGGGATACGAAGTGGCGGCATCACCGGACTCCTCATGGGGATCACCATCGCCTTCATGATCAGCGCGCCGCTCAACACACTCTCCGGCTGGCAATTGCTCCGCCCTCATCTTCAACCCGAACTTTCTCCGCCCGGCGCCACGGCGTTGGTCAGCTATGCGGTGCATGTCTTCAATCGCGGCGGCGAAGTCATGTTGTGGACGATTGGAATTGCCATCCTCGTTAACGCGCTCATCGGCGGCGTCACCGCTTGGGGTCGCCGCCACCATTTGCCCGCCGCGCCCGCGCCCACTTTGTTCGATCTGATCGAAAAACGAAAAGGCAAGGAGTGGTTGAAAGACAACGACGAAGCGGCGAGCGTCGGGCTGACCGTCGGCGTCATCGTCGGCGCGTTGGTGTGGATGTCGGAAGCGCAAAGTTTTTATCTCAGCTTCTCTCAGCTCTGGCCCGATCTGGGCGGCATTCTCTCGCAATCGTTGGGCAACACCGTTGTCACGCGCGCGATTCCATTTCCGCCTCTCATCCTCATTGCCTTCATCGTAATGGGCGGCGTCATCGTGTTGTCAATCAAGAATCCCTCCAGCCGTTTTAGCAATCGAATGATGGGGGTGTTGCTCGGCTTCGACACTGCCCTCTTCATCTGGTATTTGCAATTCACGCGCAACTCCAATTTTTATTTGGGCGTCTCGCCGTTTCTCGTGCAGCGCTTCATGCACACCAACCACGATCCAGAAATGGATATGTATCTACGCGAGATTCCTTCTTTACTCGCCAGCCCCGAAGTGCAAGTAGCCCTCGTCTTCACCATTCAATGGTTGTTCATCCCGTTGGTGTTGATCGTTACATTCACCTTCGGCATTGTGTCGGGCTTGTGCTACACGCTTCTCGTGCCGTTAATGCTACCGCGCCCGGTAGACCGCGCCGCGCGTTTTATCCGCGCACTTCACCGTGAGCCGACAAAAGTTCTGCCCACGCTCTACGGACTCTTCACCAAAGATCCGCGAGCCTACGAGGTGTTAGGATATGCGGCAATCAACCTACCGCGCAAAGATTCGGATGTGGCGCGGCTCGCCGCCGCTTATCACACACTTGGCACCAGTAAAAACGATCAGGGTCGGATGGCGAATGAGTTAGCGACTCTGATTCAAGCCCACCCCGAATGGAAACTCTCCAAAGAAATTTCCTCGGTGATGCGGTCTCTCCATACCATTGTCACCGCCGATTCACTTGAGGCGTTAACGAACGTTCCCGAACCTCTTACCAGCGACACAACCAGCCTGCCACCGCTCATGGTGAAATCCATTGAGCGCATCAAAGATATTTTTACGGAATTGCATAAAGTGATGCGTGTCAATGATTTGCCGACCCAACTCACCTTTTACAACGACGCTCTCAACGCCATCCGCCTCGCCGAAAATTTTGTCAACAAAGAGATGCGTGACCCCAGAACATCTGCCTCCGTCGTCGCCGAACAACCTCTGCTCTCGACTGCCTTAGAACGCTGGGAAGAGATGGTGAAGATCGCCATCAAACGACTCAAGGGTCGCGCCGATGTAGTGATCGAGTTGAAGAGTCATCGTGTCACGCCCAGCGCGCGGCTGCCCATCACCGCCTCGGTTCGCAATCGCGGGCTCAACGTCGCCGAACATGTGCGAGTCAAAATCATTCAGGGCGACGATTACTATGTAACCCATCCCAATGAGCAAGGCATCGAAATACTGGGCGCAGGCGAAGCGCGCGACATTACATTCCTCATCGAGCCAAAACCCGAAGTGAAACGACTGCGTTTGCAGTGGCAAGTCTCGTTTGACGATTCCATCGAGTCGGCGCGCCAAGCCGAGTTCGCCGACATCGCCGAATTCGTCGCGCCCGATAAACCGTTCCAGAAAATTTTCCCCATCCCCTACGTCACCGGCACGCCGCTCAAAGACAGCAGTGTGTTCGTCGGGCGACAAGATATTTTTGAATTCGTCAAAGAGAATCTGCTAGGCGCGCACCAGAACAACGTCATCATCCTGCACGGTCAGCGGCGCACCGGAAAAACGTCGGTCTTATATCGCTTGGGCGAAATTCTGGGCGAGACTCACATCGCCGTATTGATTGACATGCAGGGCAAACCGGCGCGCGGCGAAGCCGACTTCTTGTTCTCCATTGCCGATGACATTGTGTATGCCTTAGAGAAAGAGAAGATCGAAGTCGCCCTGCCCGAACGCAAAGCCTTCGACGAGTCGCCCGAATTTTTCTTCTCGTCACGTTTCATTCGCGGCTTGCGCGAACCGCTCGGCAAGCGCAACTTGCTGCTGCTGTTCGATGAATTCGAAGAACTGCAACGCCGCGTGGACGACAAGAAATTAAGCCCGGAGATTTTCCTGTTCCTGCGCAACTTGATGCAGCACGAAGAGAAGATGGATTTTATTTTCTCCGGCACGCACAAGTTAGAAGAGCTCGGCAGTGATTACTGGTCGGCATTATTCAACATCGCCATTTACAAGCAGATCACCTTTCTCTCCACCGCCGAAGTGCGCCGCCTGATCACCGAACCTGTTGCCCACTACACCATCGAATACGATCCACTGGCTATCGAAAACATTATCACGCTGACCGCCGGGCATCCGTACTTCACCCAATTGTTGCTGCACGAAGTCGTGGTGTATCACAACGAAACCGAGCGCAGCTACATCACCGCCGCCGACATCGAGCAAGCCGTATCGCGCGTCATGGAGCGCGGCGAAGCGCACTTTAAATATATTTGGACGGAGAGCAACGAGACCCAACAAAAAATGATGCGCTTGTTAGCCGAAGGGTTGGTCGGCAAGCGTGAACTCGCCTTGAGCGATATGAGCCGTTTGAACGAGCGGCTGTGCGGCTGTGAAGTAGACGAAAATGACATCGCCGAAATGACCCGCCTCACCGAGCGCGACATCCTCTCGCGCAACGGCAAACTCTACCGCTTCACCGTGCCGCTCATCGAGAAGTGGGTGCGGCACACCTACCCCATGATGGCATAGCCTCCTTAAACCTGTGCAGGCAGGTTTCGCTTTGTGTTGCCGCGATTTCAATCGCTTGGCGACACGATTCAATCGCTTTACGCCTCCCCTCCTACGTGGTATCATCTCATTCGCAGACCCGAAACCTCGGCACGCAACACTGTCCGGGGTTTCACTGCGTATAGCGGTTGGCCGCTCCGCGTGGCTAATGGCAGATAGCCAATGGCTATCCCACTTTCGCCTAAAATATTTTCCCACTAAGAACACGAACAGACGCGAACAATTAATTTTCTTCGTGGTCTTCGTGTCCTTCGTGGGCGGTAAAAGATTTATGACTCAACTTCGTTCAAACATTCGCAACATCGCCATCATCGCTCACGTCGATCATGGCAAAACAACTTTAGTAGATGGCTTGCTCAAGCAAGCGCACACCTTCCGCGACAATCAACAGATCACCGAGCGCGTCATGGATTCTAACGATCTGGAACGCGAACGCGGCATGACCATCCTCGCCAAGAACACCTCGGTGGTTTTTAACGAGATCAAGATCAACATCGTGGACACACCCGGGCACGCCGACTTCGGCGGTGAAGTGGAGCGGGTAATGAACATGGTAGACGGCGTGCTTCTGCTGGTGGATGCCGCCGAGGGACCCATGCCGCAAACCCGCTTCGTCCTCCGCAAAGCATTAGAAGTGGGACACAAAGCCATCGTCGTCATCAACAAAGTAGATCGCAAAGACGCCCAACCGGAAGACACGCTCAACAAAACATTCGATCTCTTCATTGAACTCGGCGCAAGTGAGAACCAAGCAAACTT
>JACRLA010000347.1 GCA_016215145.1 Chloroflexota bacterium | reverse complement strand
GCACAGCCTGCCTCACTTGTGTTCGCACTTGCCCCTTCGGCATCCCACAGGTGAAAGGGGATTTAATCGGAGTCGGCGGCATCATCGGCGCGGCGTGGATCGATCCGGCGCGATGTCAGGGTTGCGGCACTTGCTCCGCTGAATGTCCGGCGAAGGCGATTCAATTATTGAATTATCGTGACGAGCAAGTGATGTGCGGGATTGGGAAGTGGGAAATAAAGGAAATGAGGGAGGTAGAAAAGTGTGAACCAAGTCATTTTGCGGATTAGAGAGGACGACCTCCTCTACGATTGTCGCAGATACATAAACGATGAACTCTAACGGCAATTTCAAACCCGAAATCACAGCCTTCACCTGCATCTACTGCGCCTACATGGCGGCGGATACGGCGGGCGCGTTGCACTTGCAATATCCGGCAAACATCAAATTGATGCGCTTGCCTTGCACCGGCAAAACCGACGTGCGCTACATCTTGGAAGCATTCGAGCAAGGCGCGGATGGAGTCTATGTGGTGGCGTGTTCGTTGGGCAACTGTCATCATGTGCGCGGCAACGAGCGGGCGCAAGCGCGCATCGCTCGCACGCGCAAATTATTGGAGAGCATCGGCGTAGAGGGCGAGCGACTTGAGATGTTTTTTGTTTCGGGCGGGCAGGGGGCAACGTTTGCCAAAGCCGCGCGTGAGATGACCGAGCGGATAGAGAAATTGGGACCCAGTCCGTTGAGGCGTTAATGAGTGAGGCTCATTGTTTCGGCAACACCTGACAGGTCTGTTTACAATTTGGTGAGCGTTAAATTTGGCAAGACCTGTCAGGTGTTGCGATGGGATTGCGGCAAGGCAATTCATTCCCGATAGACTCGAATATGCAATTTTGTCTCCGAATTCTAACTTTCTATTTGCGATGAATCTTATCGAGCAATGGCGTGACATTCGGCACTGTCTCATTAGTGATGAGGAGCGTATTCTAAAAATAGCTAAGTCTCTGGTGATCTCAATACTTTGAGAGGAACGAGTTATGCCTGGTCAATCCGCTTTCGTCCCCCTATCTGATCTTGCTGTGCATAGCAACAATGGTCGCGCGCCTGTGGGCGCTGTGATGGTCGTGGGCGGCGGCATCGCCGGGATGCAGGCGAGTCTCGATCTGGCGGATCAAGGATTCAAAGTTTATCTGGTCGAATCAAAATCTGCTATCGGCGGGCACATGGCGCAGTTGGATAAAACTTTTCCAACCAACGATTGCGCCATGTGCACCATCTCTCCCAAACTTGTTGAAACGGGTCGCCACCTCAACATTGAAATTTTGACGAACACCGAAGTGATGAGCGTCGCTGGTGATGCCGGCAACTTCACCGCTCGCGTGCGCCGCCACCCGCGATATATCGATCCACTTAAGTGCGTCGGATGCGGCGACTGCGAAAAAGTTTGCCCCATCATCATCCCCGATCAATTTAACGAAGAACTTTCACCGCGCCGCGCCGCTTATCGTCTCTATCCTCAAGCGATCCCTGCCGCGTTTGCCATCGAAAAAAAAGGGATCGCCCCGTGCCGCGATGCGTGTCCTGCCGGTCAACGCGCGCAAGGTTATATCGCCCTCATTCGTGAGGGGCGTTACGCCGACGCGCTGCGCGTCATTAAAGAAGACAACCCCTTCCCCGGAATCTGCGGGCGCATTTGCAATCACCGTTGCGAACTTGCTTGCAATCGTAATCTGGTTGACGAGCCTCTTAACATTCACGCGCTTAAACGATTTGTCACCGATCAAGAATATGCCAAAGATCGGGGATCGATTCAGCGCGTGCCGCAGACTCGATCACAGCGTGTGGCGATCATCGGCGCGGGACCGTGTGGACTCACGGCGGCGAAAGATTTAGTGACTCTGGGCTACGGTGTCACCGTCTTTGAAGCCCTACCCGTCGCCGGGGGGATGCTGCGAGTCGGCGTCCCCGAATATCGTCTGCCATCCGCCATTGTAGATCGTGAAGTGCAAGACATCATCGCTCTCGGCGTTGATCTGCGACTCAACACAACCGTTGCCGATCTCGACGATCTCTTCAAGCAAGGTTTTGAATCTGTGTTAATCGCCGTCGGCGCGCACGAAGGCAAGAAGCTACCCATCCCCGGCAACGATCTGCCCGAAGTGTTAGTCAACACAAAATTCTTGCGCGATGTTCGCCTAGCAGAACTTCAAACTCCAAACTCCAAATTACCAATTACCAATTACGGATCCCAAATCGCTGGCAAACGCATATTAATAATCGGCGGCGGCAACGTTGCCATTGATTGCGCCCGCACTGCTGTTCGTTTGGGCGCGGGATCGGTGGCAATGACCTGTTTAGAGTCACGCGAGAAGATGCCGGCGCATCAATGGGAGATCGAAGAAGCCGAAGCCGAAGGCGTGACGATGTATCCGGCGCGAACTTTTAAACGCATCGTGGATCACAACGGTCATGTCAGCGGAGTCGAGTGCCTCAACGTCACCTTCATGGAATTTGATTCGGAAGGCAAACTGAATCTCGAAACCGAAGCAGGCTCGGAGCATGTTATTGAATGTGATGTGGTGATCTTCTCGATTGGTCAACGCGCCGGTCTCGCTTTTATCCCCGATGATGCCGGCGTGGGCGTGACGCGGCAGGCGACGATTGCCGTGAACCCCAATACGTTTGCGGCGACTCACACCGGCGTGTTTGCGGCTGGCGACGCCACCACCGGAACATCGTTTGTGATCGAAGCCGTTGCCGCCGGGCACAAAGTGGCAGGATCGATTCATCGTCATCTCTGCGGCGAACCGCTCGAACCCAAGTTCGCGCCCGATCTGCCCGTTGTCAAAATGACTCACGCCGAAGTTGAAACGAAACTGACGCGAAACGAAATTCACCGCACACCGCGCGTGGCAATGCCAATGATGTCGGCGGAAGCGCGGCGAAATAATTTTGTTGAAGTTGAAAAAGGGTATAGCGAAGAACAGGCGAAGGCAGAAGCCTCACGCTGTCTTGCCTGCGGCATCTGCTCCGAATGTTTGTCGTGCGTATATGTCTGCGGGGTCAACGCCATCAATCACGACGAAGTGGAGCGCATCGAAGAGATCAACGTCGGCGCGGTGATCCTCGCGCCGGGCTATCAGGCTTACAACGCAAAACTTTCGCAAGAGTTC
>JACRLA010000353.1 GCA_016215145.1 Chloroflexota bacterium | reverse complement strand
TGGTTATAGACCTTGAAGGTTTTAGAAACCTTCAAGGTCTGCGAGTAAGTTGCAATCACAATAGCGCGAGAGAAGATGACATGCTTGATAAGGGGATAACAAAGTGTTGACAGTCCCTCACCCCGACCCCTCTCCCAAAAAGAAAGACGCTTTTTGGGAGCGGGGAGAAAAATCAAGAATCAAACTCCCCTCTCCAGAATTGTGTTCTTCAATTCAGGAGAGGGGCCGGGGGTGAGGATTATTTCTTTACTCGACTTGCGATCCATCGCATCACTGTCACTCCGCCGATCCCCATCAAGATCAGCGGTGTCACCGCCACTGCCAGCCAGAATAACGTGACGATAAACGACCAAAGCGTGGCGAACCAACTGCTCACACCCTTCCCCACATTCCACGCGGGCGGGCGTAGTTGCAGTGTGATATTGGAGAAGGTGTTGTAGGGATTCGATTCGTAATCTACCTTGACGCGATCTCCGCTCACGCTGTCGTTGATCAATGTGCCGAGTCGCAACAAGGATTGATAAACGTAATCGAATCGCGCCAGTGGCACGGCGAGAGTCAGAGTCGTCCAGCGCTCGCCGTTGGAATACCACGAGCGCGAACTGACCAAGTAGCCGCCTTGTGAAGCGGCGATCTGTTTCGCTTGTCGCGCGGCGTATTCGGTGTCGCTCACTTCTAATTCCATGTAAGCGTTGTAGACGACGAGCGTGTTGTTGGGGATGTTCGAGTTGTATTCGCTCGACGATGGCGAGTCACTGCCCTGCGGGTAACTGCCGCTCATCGTGGGCGTGCCGGGGGTGGAGCAGGCGGCGGCGAAAAAGGAAATGAGGGAAAGAAGGGAAAGGGAACGTAAAGTGAACATATACTTCCTCCGTATTGCGTATAGCGTATTCCGTGATTTGGTTTCACTTTACGCTGAAGGGGGCGAGAAGTCTTGATATGCGGTTGATAAAGCGCTGACAAAAAAAAGACGACCCATCGGGTCGTCTCTACAGCGTTTGCGCGATTTGCGCTGCGGTGAGATAGAGAAGATGTTTTTGGTGCGCGTTCAAGTTGGTGTACTTCAATGAACCCAAACATGCCATGAAGAGGGCGAGTTGATATTCGCGGGGATGGGCGGGGTTGAAGAGGCAGCGAGAGGCAATAGAATGAAGAGTGGAGATTAGAGAGAGGAGATTTCCTGATTGCGGATTGCGGAATGTGGATTGCGGTTCGCCGTTTGTGAAAAACTGTTTACTGATCACTGCCCACTGATCACTGCTTACTTGCGGCGCGATGATGTGCGCGATGATCTCGGCTTCGAGATGGGCGAAGTCGAAGAGAGGATGACCGTCGCGCGTTTGGGCGAAGTCAATGAGCCATCGGGCAAGCCGAAGAGATCGAAACCGGCAACGTAGTCTTGCAATAATGATTCGCGTGTGGCAACAATGGTTGCGCTGGCGTTGTCGGGTGAATTTAGGCTCATCCATCGCGCGCGCATCGGCGGCATCCCCGGAGTCGGTGCCCCAATCAATGAAAGTGATTTGCCATCAGCGCGGCGCTCGACAACGCGCATATTTTTCAGGCGCACCAAATCTCCAATCTCCAATCTCGAATCTCTATTCAATGTTTGCGTTGCCGTTCTTTGCGCCGGTTCTAAAACATAATGCGCCGGCAACAGCCGATCATATTCTTGCGCCAGTTTAAACGTGTGCGGCTTGCGCTGCATCCACCAGCCGGGCCCGAAAGTGGAAAAAATTTTTTCGAGCAGTGATGGATCGGGGTTGGCAAGAAGAGTCTCGCGCAGACTCGTCGGCATTATGTCCGGCTCGGCGATGAAGGTGTAGCGCACGGCGGCAAGGCGCGAGTCGCGTGTGGTGACTGGCACATTTTGAATCCGCGCCGTCATGGGCGGCAGAGAGTCTTTGACGTGCCTCTCGTAATTTTCGTATTCGCGTTGGATCGAATCGCGCTCGCCGATTTTGGCGATGGTGTAAGCGTCGGCGCGATTATCGTTGCGAATAGGCAGAATTAAAAACGTGCGCGCGCCAGAATAGCCGGAGCGAAATTCTTTTTCAAGCGTGATTCGTTTATAACGCTGAAAGAGAGCGCGGAGCAACGTCGCGTCGCTGGATGAAAGTTCGATGGCTGGATTGTGTTCGATAGTGAGAGAAAGATTGGGGATGAGCGATTGGAGCGTCTTGCGGCGCGGGCGCAACAGTGATGCCGCCAACGGCAAACTGAACGTCAACCCGATCCCTAACCCGATCATGCCCATCATAGCGGCTTGTCGCGCAGTGAGTCCGAAGAACGAAGTGACTTGCACGCTGAGCCCTTTGGAGTAGATCGTCGTTTCCCGAATCGGGTTGGGGTTGTTGGGTTGAGGTCGCCATTGAAGTTTGATCGAGATTGACAATCGTTGCTGACCGGCAGATCGCGGCGTGAGACTCCATCGCCAAGTGACTCGATCTTCGGGGTTGACCACTTGCGTTTGCTCGGCTTGCGGCGAGAGATCGAATCCAATCGCGTCGAGCCGCGCCACCGCAAAAAGATCGTAGCCGCCCGGACGGGCGACGGTGACGGTGTCGGTGACGACTTGGTGATCGGGAAATTCTGTGGTGACAGTGAAACCATCTTTGCTGGGGATCAACGCGATGCGGATGATGTCCGAATCGCCCAAGCGCATTTGCGCCGGATATTCGAGTTCGATGATTCGCTTTTCGGTGATCGTCGTCGGCGCGAGTGTTGGCAATGGAATGATTCGGGTGGCGGTGGGTTGCGGCGCGGACGTGGCGGCGGGTGCTTGAGTCGGCGCGAGTGTTGGCAGTGGAATGATTCGGGTGGCGGTGGGTTGCGGCGCGGACGTGGCGGCGGGTGCTTGAGTCGGGCGAAACGTCGGGGCAGAGGTGGCGGCTTGCGCGGGCGCGGCGGTTGCCTTAAGCGATTCGGTTGTGGGCGCGGCACACGCGGTGAGAATGATCGCGCTGATCAAAATAAAAAAAATAATCGAAACGATTCGCCGCGTGTTCATCGCTTAGGGTGGTGAGAAAAGTGTGGGCGCGACGGGAATTTGTTCGCGCACATATTGAATCGGCGTGAAGGCGTAGACCAACGCAGCGCAGGCAAGGCAGATGATGACCAGACCCATAGCTGCTAAAATAATTCTCGCGCGTGGTGACATATAAATAGTATACAAGGAGACAGGTAGAAAGGTAAAATTGATGACATGAGCCTCTGGGACGACTCCCCCCGCGATTATCGCCAGCGTGAAGTTAAGATGATCCTCAACGCCGCGCGCGCCGGAGAGAGCGTCTCGCTGATCGGATTAAGCGGCGCGGGCAAAAGTAATTTAATGGGATACATCGCCCACACTCAGGGGATGCCGACTCATCCCCTTGTGCTTGTGGATTTTAATCGCCTCACTCAGCGCGCGCCGTCTGCCTTCTTCAATTTAATACGCCAAGCGTTAGCCGACTCTGCCGACGCGCCCGATGAGATCAACGCGCTTCAGGCCGCGATCCAAAAACGGTTGAACGATGCCGAGCGATTAACTTTGTTGCTGGATTTAAGTTTACTGCTCAATCGCGGCGTGATGTTTGGCGAACCCGATCTTCTCCTGTTCAATAACTTGCGCGCCTTGCGCGACGCTTTTAAATTTCAACTGACCTTCATTACTGCAACGCGCCATCCTCTGCCAAGCAATAATGAATTCGCCGAACTCTTTCACGCCAACACCATCTATCTCGGCGCGTTGAGCCAGAGCGATGCGATGTGGAACGTCAAGCGTTACGCCGAACGTAAAAACTTATCGTGGAGTGATGCCGTCGCCGAAAAATTGATCGCTATCTCGCGCGGCTATCCCTCATTTCTTCGCGCCGCCTGCGAAGCCTATTCGAGCAGCGCATCGTTAGAAGTGATCCCAAATCATCCCGCCATGCAATCGCGCCTCGACGAATTTTGGAGTGATGATCCAGCCGAGGACGAACTGCGTCTCTCGCATCTTACAAATCACCCCTTGCTCAAACGAATTAAAAGGCATACATTTGATACGACGAATCTGACTGCCAAAGAAAACTTGCTGCTCGAACACTTCACCGCCCACGCCGATCAGGTGTGCGAGAAAGATGACCTCATCCGCGCGGTGTGGATGGAAGACAAAG
>JACRLA010000352.1 GCA_016215145.1 Chloroflexota bacterium | reverse complement strand
TGTCTTGCGTAAGTCCAGTTATTCAATCAAATTCTGCGCGCGCCGCAGCGCGATGCGAAATGCAGTGAACGCCAGCCACACTTCAGCCGCTATCGGGATCATCAAGCTCATCAGGATCGGGGCGATCACCTCAATCACCTGCCCTTGATAAAACGTCGTGAGCAGTTCGGTGATCAACGGCGCAATGAAACGCTGCAAGGGAAGAAATATAAACAGCCACAGAATCAATTGCAAGGTGAAGTTGATCACGATGGCGGTCGTGCTGTTGCGCGCCAACGACGATGCCATCAACCCGACGCCACAGTTGTAGAGCAGGCTTGAGGCGATCTCGATAAACGAAAACGTGAAAATTAAAATAGAGAGCGCCGCGCCGCCGATCCAGACCGAGGGTTGAAAGCGGAAGGCGATGCCAAAACTGCTGGTGGAGACCGCCGGTGTTTGTGTGAGCGACGCCACCATCACCGAAGTGGCGATAGCGGCGATGACGCGCATGATCAAGACGATGATCAACGGCTCACTCATCCAGTGAATCAGCCCGGCGATCTTCGCGCCGACGATGTGAGTGATAGAGAGTGGCGTGATCCGCATCAATATCCAGTTTGAAGTCTCGCGCTCGCGGGTGATGCTCAATGATGCCCCCAGCGAAGCGAACACTTTGATCCCCCAACTCGGCAAGAGCTGCAGCAACCACAACGCCGCCAAGAACGGAACCACGGCGCGCGGGCTATAAAAAATCGCGCCGATCAATATGGCGACTCCGCAGAGGATGGAGCCGAACATGGGCAGGAACAAAAACAGAAACCAAACGTTGTTCCACATACTTTCCCAACGCGGCGAAAGATGTCGCCACACGCTCAACTCGCGTTTGACGATGGGATGATCGAGCGATGCCCAGCTTGGCAGATGCTTATTCAGTTCAAAGAAATAAAAATTGGCGTTGACGTGCGCCGTGCGATCCATATCTGGATGGATTCTAACAGATGATTTTATTTTTCGATCTCATTGACCATAAAGACCCAATCAATTTTATCGGCTTCAATCAGCGCCCCGATCCACACCACATAAAGCGAAACCTCATCGCCCTTCTGCAGGCGCGGGATCACCTTATCTTTTGTCATCATCCAAAACTCAGTGGCGTCCTCGGCAAACAGCAATTCGTCCGCCAACGCTTGACGGAGATTGCGATCTATTCCGAAGGTGTTCATCCACACCGAGAGGAAGAGAGACCGAGCGAAGGGCATCTTACGACTCTCGCCACTGTACTTCAACTTAACTTTGAGCGCGGGTGGATTCTCTGGCAAATAGAGTCCATTGTTTTGCGCGGCAACAGTTTTTTGATTCAGTTGGATCACCGACTTGAGCGTGCCAGCCTGATAGTGATCATAATTGGGCGTTGGCGTGTTGACGAAAACGAACGGCGTGAAAGTGGGACTCGGGGTGAAGGTGATCGGGGGCGCGGACGTGGCAGTGGCGGCTTGAGTATTAAGTGGCGCAGACACGGCGGCGGGCGCGGGACTCAAATTTAAACTACAGGCAAGGGTCGCGGCGATCAATGGAATTGCTACGGTAATTTTTCGAATCATAAAATAATGTGATTCCTTTGCGCCATTGCGAGTCTTCGAGAAGCAATCTCATAGCGCGACCGAGATTGCTTCGCGAAGTGCGCTCGCAATGACGGTTGAGCAGTCACAGAATAATTATCTAAAATTAAATTCCTCAAAATGAATCTGACCCTCTGCCACGCCGAGACCGATGAATTTCTTTTGAAACGCTTCGGTCATTGGCGCCGGACCGCACATATAAAAATGTTTGCCTTTAATATCGCCTTTGATGTTGGCGACGATCTTGTCGGCAGTGAGGCTGCCATCTTTCGCCGACACGTTGAGCGTGGCGCGGAAGCGCGAATGTTTTTGCGCGGCGGCGTTGAACTCATCCCAGAACAGCGCATCGTTCTCGGCGCGCACGGTGTAATAAAAATGGATCTCTCGATCTAAATTGTCAAGATCGCGCACCCAACTGAGAAACGGCGTCACCCCGATTCCACCGGCGATCCAAATTTGTTCCGCGCCGCCGTCTTTGTAATTCATCTTCCCATAACAGCCCTCAACGCGCGCTTCGCTTCCCTCTTTGAGATTTTCGTAGAGATGCTTCGTCCAATCGCCCGAGGCTTTGATCGACAGGCGCAAACTATCTTCTTTGGGCGAACTGCTTACCGTGAACGGATGCGATTCGCTCAGCACTTTATCGCCTTTGAAACTGACAAAGGTAAATTGACCCGCCACCTGCTTCGCCTTTTCGTTTTTCGGTTTCAGCGTCACTTCCAGCGTAGACAGATTCAACTTGCGAACTTTTTCCACGACGTAGGCGTAAGGTTTTTGCAACAAGGGGGCAAGTAGTTCCTTGTATAGGTAGGCGGCAGCCCCGATGTAGTAAATGATCTTGCCGTACCAATTCACGATGTCGCTGGTCTGCACGATGTTGTTCACATTCACCGCGTGGATCATGCCGATGATGAAAAAGAGTCCGACGAACTTGTGGGTGATCTTCCAATTGTGATACGCCAAGCGCACCATCGTTCCGAAAAATGGAATGCGATGGGCGAGCGTCAGCAGAATCAAAATTGTCATGCCGATCATCGCCGTCATGCCGAGTCGGTTGCCCCAAGGTGTGTCACTCGTCAACGGCATGAGCAAAAAGTGGGCGAAGATCATGCTGATGCCGAGCAGGGCGATGGATTTGTGCGTCGAATACATGCGATCCAAACCGCCAAAGAATGTTTCGAATATTCGCAGGCGCAGCGACAAAATGATTCCGCAGGCGAATAAAATCAACGCGCTGGTGGACAACACTTCACTGATGTATTGATTGACGAATAGTTCTTTGCCATTGTGGAGCGGGGGGAAGATGATCCACAAGGTGACGTTGATTACCACGAGCGCGGTGATGGTGAGATTACCTAATTGAGATTGGCGCATGACTCTCTCCTCTATGTAAACCTTTGAACGCTGATGACGCTGATCATCGCTGATTCTTTTTTGTGTTAACGACTGTCAGCGATTCCAGCACTTTTAGCGTTCTGCTTTTAAGCCCAAACACTGAAGATGTTGATTTGCGATGTTACGCTAGCAACACAAAAACCATAGCAATAATCGCTGGAAGCGCCTGAACATAGAAAATTTTTCGGCTGACTGAAAAAGAACCATAGATGCCAGCGATGATGACGCAGGCTAAAAAGAAAATCTTCACTGCTGCGCCGCCCGCTCC
>JACRLA010000351.1 GCA_016215145.1 Chloroflexota bacterium | reverse complement strand
CTCGTAGAGATGTTTGGGAGAGACGACCCGTTGGGTCGTCTCTTTTTTTCCTCACCCCCAGCCCCTTAAGCGAAGCACCCTTTAGGGCTCCCGAAAAAAAACATTTTCGGGAGAGGGGAGAAAAAAATTTCAACCAAAACGAATCACCCCCTCTCCTGATGACGCCTTTGTTCTTTGCTATCAGGAGAGGGGGCAGGGGGTGAGGCATCAGCCCGTATTCTTCAACCCCGCCGCCACGCCCACAATACTCAACCTCAGCGCATCCATGATCTCTTTGCGCTCGTCGCTCTCGGCGGGCAGGGCGCGCAGTTTGCGTAACAGACCGAGTTGAATGAAGCTCATCGAATCCACGTAAGGGTTGCGGAGTTTAATTGCTCGTTGCAATACCGGCTCGTTGCCCAACAAAACTTTTTGGCGATTCACTAACAGCAACATCTCGCGTGTGCGATCATGCTCGTCACGAATCTGGTTGAAGACACGATCTCGCAATTCACGATCCGCGACGAGATCGGCGTAACAACTGGCAATCGCCATATCGGCTTTCGCCAATGCTTGTTGGGCGTTGTCCATCATCGCCCGGAAAAAATACCAGCCGCGATACATCAGGCGCAATTGATCAACACCATTCGGAATCCGTTCCACGTAGCGAGCAATCGCACTGCCGAGTCCGTACCAGCCCGGCAACGTGTTACGACTCTGCATCCAGGCAAAGACCCAAGGGATGGCGCGCAAATCTTCCAATCGTCCACTCGCGCTTCGTTTGGACGGACGCGAGCCAATTGTTAATTCTGTGACCACATCAATCGGAGTCGCTTGCCCAAAGTATTCCAAAAAGTTTGGCGTCTCATACACAAGTTTGCGATATGCTTGATGCGCCGACTCGGACAGCAACTCCATCGCCGCTTCCCACTCCGGCTGCACGCCCGCGCTTGTGCCAGCCGCCACGCGCAAGACCGCGCCCACCACTTGCTCCAAATATCTCTGCGCGATGATCGGATGCCCGAATCGATCAAACAACACTTCGCCTTGCTCGGTCAGTCGGATCGATCCGTGCATGGTGTTCGGCGGCAATCCCAAAATTGCGCGATGGGTGGGTCCGCCGCCGCGCCCAATCGCGCCGCCGCGCCCGTGAAAAAAAGTTAAGCGCACGCCAAATTTTTCGGCGACCTTCGTCAGCGTGCGCTGCGCGCGATACAGCGCCCAACTCGCCGTCACATAGCCGCCGTCCTTCGTGCTGTCCGAATAGCCAAGTTGAATCAACTGGTGATCGTTTCGCGTTCGCAAATGATCGCGGTAAACATTCACACTCAACAACGACTCCAACATCGTCGGCGCCTCTTCCAGATCGGCAATCGTTTCCAGAAGCGGCGCAACGTCCAGCGACAACTCGGCGCGGCGCATCAGCCATAACACTTCCAGCACATCGCTCGGCGCGTGCGCCATGCTGATCATGTAATAGCCCAACGCCGAGGCATCGTGATTGTGGACGCGCTCTAATAAACTAAAGAGATTGTTCAACTCAAGCGTCTTCTCGGAAAACGTGAATTGCGCGTTTGTCTTGACTTCACCTTTCTCGATCTGCGCCGCCAACAATTTAACTTTTTCCGATTCGGGCAGCGCGGCATAATCTTCGGTGACGCCGCCAGCCCTAAAGACTTCCGTGATCGCCTCTTCATGCTCGCCGCTGTGTTGGCGGATGTCGAGGGCGGCGGTGTGCAAGCCAAAAGTTTGGGTGTGATGAATCAACGGCGCAAAACGTTCTTCGGCTAACAGAGTTGCTTTGCTGCGCGCCAAACTGTCTTCGATGCGTTTCAGATCGTGCAGCACTTCGTCACCATTGGCGTAGATTCGATCATCATTTAAATGAGCGACGATGGCTCCCAACGCTTGGCGATACGGTTGATCAGGATGATCCTCTTCCAGTTGTCTGAGCGAATACGGGAAACGTTCTCGTTGATCGTTCAAGAAAGATTCGATCTGTGACTCGTAACGCACCGATAGACTCATCTCCCACATCAACCGCATGACCGCGTTCTCTAAATTCTCGCGCGCCAACTCGCGGTGCAGGGCAAGTGTCGCCGATGTCACTGCATTGTTCACAAACGGGTTGCCGTCCCGGTCACCGCCGATCCACGATCCAAATTTTAAAAATGGCGGCAAGCGAAAAACGTGATCGGGATAAGCGCTTGCCAGCCCCTCTTCCAGCGAGCGATAGGTTTCCGTCACTGCGTTGAACAAAGTCCCGGAGAAAAACCATAAACCGTTTCGCACTTCGTCAATCACCGTCGGCTTCTTCACCCGCACTTCGTCGGTCAGCCACAACAACGTGATCTGCGTTTGCAGTTCAACGTAAGCCTCGTCAAGATCGCGCGGCGAGACGTCCTCGGAATCAACTCGTTGCAGTGTGGCGCTGATCGCCCGCAATTTTTCTAGCACGCTGCGCCGTTTCGATTCGGTGGGGTGGGCGGTGAAGACAAAATCAACCGAGAGTTGATCGAGTAAGGCTTGAACCTCTTGCGGAGTCAAACCGTGATCGCGCAAAGCAAAAACGGCGTCGGCAATCGAGTCGGCAACAGGGTCAATGTCGGCGGCGCGATCACGCGCCCGCAGCACGCGCACGCGGTGATGTTCTTCGGCGAGATTCACTAAATGGAAATAGGTGGTGAAGGCTTTGAGCGTCAGCAGATTCGTTTCAGTGTCGGCGTCATCGCTGATGTGAGTCAGGGCGTGCAGGTTGTCTGGCGAGGCGGCGGCGCGCCAGTCTTTGGCGAGGGCGCGAATCCGTTCCACGCGCGCAAAGATGGCGGGGTCTTCCTGTTCCCGAATCGTTTCGCCAAGCAGATCGCCCAGAACGTGAATCTTTTGACTCAGCGCGTCGCCGGAAGAAGTTCGTCGCATGGATATATTCTATCGTATCGTCATCATAACCAGACACCGAGTGTTTGAGAAACACTCGGTGTCTTTGTTGCTATATAATCCCCCCCAATGGCAACCCCGATGATTGGTCGTTACGAAGTGAAGTCGGAACTTGGGCGCGGCGGCATGGCGACGGTGTATCACGCCTACGACCCGCGCTTCAAACGCGACGTGGCGATTAAAGTTTTGCCGCGCGAATTTTTACACGACCCATCATTCCGCGCCCGCTTTGAACGCGAAGCGCAAACCATTGCCGCGCTCGAACACGCGGCGATTGTCCCCGTCTATGATTTTGGCGAGCAGAGCGGCGTGCCGTATTTTGTCATGCGCCTCATGCCCGGCGGTTCACTCGCCGATCATCTTAAACAAAAAGGGTCACTGACTCTTCAAGAAGTCTCGCGCATTTTTAATCGCCTCGCGCCCGCGCTTGATCACGCTCACGCCAAAGGCGTCATCCACCGCGATCTTAAACCGGCTAACATTCTCTTCGATCAAAATAACGATCCGTATCTCTCTGATTTTGGAATAGCAAAATTAACTCAAGGCAGTGGTTCGTTCACGGGCAGCGCCATCGTCGGCACGCCGTCTTACATGAGTCCCGAACAGGCGCGTTCCGACGCTGTGGTGGATGGACGCAGCGATGTCTATGCCCTCGGCGCGATCCTGTTTGAGTTGCTCACCGGGCAAACGCCGTATAAAGGTGATACGCCGATGGGCGTGGTGGTCAAACACATCACTGAACCCGTGCCAAAAATATTAACGGTTGATCCAAATCTGCCAGCCGATTGTGAGACGTTGATCGCCAAAGCGATGGCGAAAGATCCAAGCGCGCGTTACCAAACCGCAGGGGAATTCGCCTCCGCGCTTGAGACTGTTGCCTTAAACAAACCGTTGCCCACGCAAGGCGGCGACACTCCGGTGTTCTTGGGCGCGACTCAAGATGGGCGAATCATTTTATCTAAGTCCCCTCAAGCTGATTCTCAAATTCAACCGCCAACTGTTAAACCTGTTACGCCCACTAAATTGGCGAAGGCGCAAAAGGGAAAAGAAAAAAGTGGCGGCATCCCCGTTTGGGTCTGGGCGTTGGCGGGTTTGTTGGTGTTGGGATTTTTGGCGTTGCTGGGTGTGGGCGGAATCCTCTTGACGGGCATATTGAATCCGCCTGCGGCAACTGAGGCGGTGATCGTTTCAGCTCAACCTGTTGTTGCCACCATAGATTTTCCGACGGTGCCGCCGACGCGAACCGCAACGATTCAACCTACCAACACGCTTGTTGTGCGGGCAACTGAAACGCGCGTTAATGCGCCCACGCGCCCCAGCAGCACGCCCGATCTGCGAGCGACAACGGCGGTGGCACTGCGGCTGACCGAAGCGGCGTATAGTGCCAAAGCCACGACGGCGAGCGCGGATGACAAAGTGCAGATCGTGACGGTTCAAGTTTCAGGCAGCATCATGAAAGTGGATTTTAAAACGGCGGGCTTTCTACCTTCGGCTAACGGACAGAAGATTCGTTTTTATTACAACACGATGAATCCGAAGATACAGGGTTACGATTACGCCGGCACGAGTCCGCTGGTGGCGCGTTATGATCGTCCGGCATCCGCTTCCGAATTTTGCGCGGTAGTCATCACGGCGGATCATGAGGTGCGTAGCGGCACGGGGAATTGCGTGAAGCTGCCGTGAGCCAGCGACTTTTGGTATACTGAGCGCGGTTAAAAAAATTGCATAGAAGGTTCTCGGCTTCATAGATTCCGAGAAATGGCGGAGACGGTCACAAGCTAATTTGTGCCGTCTTTTTTTGTTCTTGAGGGATGAGGTGACTCTTGAAGATCGCTTTGCTTCATTATTCTGCGCCACCCGTGGTGGGCGGTGTAGAAAGTGTTTTGGCGCACCAGGCGCGGTTGATGGTGCAGGCGAGACACGCGGTGCAGGTGATCGCGGGACGAGGGTCGTCGTGGGATGCTCGCATTCCTTTAGTGTTGTTGCCACTCATCGACTCGCGCCATCCCGATGTATTGGTTGTCAAAGCCGAATTAGATCGGGGTGAGGTAACTCGACGATTCGATACGCTGCTAGATCACATCGCGGCAGAGTTGAATCCGCTAATAAGGGACGTGGATATAGCGATACTTCACAACGTGGGTTCACTCCACAAAAACTTGGCGCTTACGGCGGCGTTGCACCGGTTGAATGGATATTCACGTTACATTTTGTGGCATCACGATCTGGCGTGGACGACAGCGCGTTATCGGGCGGAACTGCACGAAGGATATCCATGGGATTTGCTGCGAACAACATGGCAGGGTGTATGTCATGTCGTTGTATCCGAATCGCGTCGAAGAGAATTGGCAGAGCTGATGCCTTTGAGTGCGGAGGCGATCACTGTAGTGCCAAATGGCGTAGAGGCGATGCAACTTTTTAAATTCGAAGCACAAACGGCGGAGATGATTAAAGCGTTACGACTTAACGACGCTGTGCCGTTGTTACTGCTGCCCGTGCGGCTCACGCCACGCAAGAATATCGAAATGGCATTGCATATCTTGGCGTCACTGCGCCGTGAATTTTCAAAGGCGATGCTGGTGGTGACGGGTCCCGAGGGCCCGCACAATCCGGCAAACGCCGCGTATAAAAAGACGTTGCTTGATTTGCGTGATACGCTCGGCTTAGGCGGCGCGGCGCATTTCTTGGCAGAGCATACACCAGAGTATCTGCCGGAGGCGGTGATCGCCGACTTCTTTCGATTGGCAGACGCGCTGTTGATGCCGAGTCGTGAAGAAGGTTTTGGCATTCCGTTGATCGAGGCGGCGATGACTCGTCTGCTGATCTTCTGCGCCGACATTCCGCCTTTGCGCGATCTCGGTGACGCCGACGTTTCTCTCTTCTCGCCCGAAGCTCATCCCGATGAGGTGGCGGCGTTGATTGCCGCGCGCTTGCGAGCCGATGCAGCATATCGTTTTTCGATTCGCGCCAAACGGCGTTTCACTTGGGATGCAATATATACGGAGTCAATCGCGCCATTGTTGGTGTCGGTTGGCGCAGGAGGTCAACTGTGAAGAGATCAAACATTCCTTTCCCGCGCCATGCCATCGTGCCGATTGTTTATGGGTGTGAGGCGCGGGTTGTGGTCGAGACGGCAATGAGATTGGCGACTGAGGTGATGTTGGTGGGCGTCGTCGCTCTGAAAAAAGAAGAGGCGTTGAGCGCGGGCGCGAAGCAGGCGCGTGAGTTACGCAAGCAACTTCAGCGACTCGCCGACGATGATCGGGTGTATGTCCACATGCCGGTGTTGGTCTCGCACAAGCCGTGGATAGATTTGCAAAAAGTGATTCAAGACGAGTCGCCTGATCTGTTATTGCTGGAGTGGGGAAGGCATATTGAAGCGTTGAGCGTGACGCCTGCCGACGTCTTGATGTATTCGCCGTGCGATGTGGCGCTTGTGCGTGGGGTGATTCCCAAACAACATCTGCGCGTTCTGG
>JACRLA010000350.1 GCA_016215145.1 Chloroflexota bacterium | reverse complement strand
GTGATCGATCAGATGCCATTAGAGTTGGTGTTCGAGTGCATGGACAAAGATGAGTTGTTTCGACTCTCGTGGGGCGCGAAGAACACGCACGGCGCGGAGTGGGAAAAGTTGAAAGCGGAATTTGAAGAACGGCTGGCGAAGATGAAGCGCGACGCGATGCGTGAGAAATGGTTAACGCCGAAAGCGGTCTACGGATATTGGCAGGCGCAATCGGATGGCGAGTCGTTGATCGTGTATGAAAACGGCAAAGAAATCACACGCTTTGAATTTCCGCGACAAGATTCGCAAGACCATTTATGTTTGGCAGATTATTTTGCGCCGGTGGATTCGGGCGTGATGGATGTGGTGGCGTTCCAAGTTGTCACCGTCGGCGCGCGCGCAACGGAATTGTTTGACGAGCGTGATTCTAAAAACGAATACGGCGACGCTTATTTCTTGCATGGTCTCGCCGTGCAAACTGCCGAAGCCACTGCCGAATATGTGCATCGTCACATCAAACGCGAACTCGGTCTCGCGCCGAATCGGGGCAAACGATATTCGTGGGGCTATCCAGCGATTCCCGATCTGGATGATCACGCAAAAGTTTTCAAATTGTTGCCCGCCGAAAAAGAATTGGGCATGAGTTTAAGTTCTGCTTACCAACTCATCCCCGAACAATCTACGGCGGCGATCATCGTGCATCACCCAGAGGCCAGGTATTACACGATTGGTGGAAATCGCGTGGAGCAAATTGAGCGGGCGATGAGGAAGGAGTCGTAGAGACGTTCCGACGGAACGTCTTTACAAAAGTATATGCGTATCGCAATCTTCTCCGACATTCACGGCAACTCCATCGCCCTCGACGCGGTGTTAGCCGATATTCAAACGCGAGGCGGCGTGGATGAGTATTGGATTCTTGGCGACCTTGTTGCCATTGGGCACGATCCTCTCGGTGTGTTGGAACGACTCTCGAAATTACCCAACGCGCATTTGATACGAGGCAACACAGATCGTTATGTGACATCAGATGATCAACCGCCGCAGGAATGGGTAAACGAAGTAAAGAAAGATACGAGTCAACTTCCGCAATTGATCACAGTCACGCGCAGCATGACTTGGACTCGAGGCGCGGTCTCCGTTGCGGGTTGGTTCGATTGGCTGGCGGCGTTGCCGTTAGATCGGCGTTTTACTTTACCCAACGGCACGCGCGTTTTGTGCGTTCACGCCTCCCCCGGCACAGATGAAGGGCGGGGTATGAATCCTTGGATGACTGATGACGAACTGTGGGAACTGTTAAAAGAGTGCGATGCGGACTTAGTTTTCGTCGGACACACACATCAAGCGCAAGATCGCACTGTAAACGGCGTGCGCCTGATCAACCCCAGCAGTGTCAGCAACCCCATCGCGCCCGACCTGCGTGCAGGTTACGTGTTACTAACCGCCGATGAAAAAGGGTATCGCCTTGAACAGCGCCGTGTAGATTACGACCACGAATCGGTAGTAGAAGCGATACAAAAAATCAAACATCCGGCAGCAGAGTTGGTGACACAGCATTTGCGCGGGCAGCAACTGCCACGTCTATAGATGTATAATACATACATCTATTAAGAGGTGAGATATGAGCGAGAACATGGTGCGAACCCAAGTGTATTTGCCGCGAGGCATCTATAACGACCTGCAAGCGCGGGCAAAGAAACAGGGCATCACAATGGCAGTGCAAATTCGTGAGGCGTTAGAGAACTACGCGCGGCGTGGCAAGCACGACGAGAAAGAAATTGAACCTCTCGATCTCGGAAATCTGTTTGAAATCATTGGCCGACATGGCAGCAGCGGCATTCACGACGGAGCAGAAAATCACGACAAATATATTTACGGTGATCCGCATGGGGAGAATACACCCGCGCGAGAACGTCGTCGCAATCAAGAGAAAATAGTTGCAGTGCGTGAACCGCTAGCCAACTATCGCCTTCGCGCAAAAAAACGAACACCGGCGAAACGCAAAGGAGGGCAGCGGTGAGATTCTTTGCAGACACAAGTGGTTGGATGTCGCCCTTCGACCCACGAGGACGACAATAGAAGTGAGCCGCGACTCGCGCGCAACACGAGTCTTGTGCAAGGAGGTTACTAGATGTGGATTGCATACATCTATCTATCGAGAGGTAATTTATGGACACGATGGTAAGAACTCAAGTGTATTTGCCGCGAGAGATTTACAACAAACTCCAACAGCGAGCCGAGAAGTATGATCTGACGCTGGCAGTGCAAATCCGCACGGCACTCGAAGATTATTTAGATCGCGCGGAGATTGAAGAGGACGATGGCATCTTGCGCGCCGACGATCCGATTTTCAAAATGATCGGGATGTATTCAAGCGGAGTTTCGGATACGGCGATTAATCACGATCATTATCTTTATGGCTCACCCAAGCGTGAACCTGACGAAACGAAAACTCTCAAACGTATTCGCGAAAAGGCGTCAACTCTCTATCGCGCAAAACCGAAGCGAGAAAAACGAAAGCGTAAAACTCTATGAACCTCTTTGCCGACAGCGCCGCTTGGCAAGCGCTTTATGACACAGACGACAAATATCACCGCGTCGCTTCGGAAGCATTCAAAGAATTATCGGAACAGAAGATCACTTTTTACATCACCGATTATGTCTTTGACGAAGCAGTTACTTTAATTCTAGGCAGAGCAGGTCACACCCAAGCGGCGTTGTGCGGGGATTGGCTCTCACATTCTCCTCGCGTCAGATTTATTCGCGTGAATATCGAACAATGGGATGAAGCCTGGAAGTTGTTCAAGCAATACAGTGACAAGCATTTCTCTTTTACTGACTGCACTAGCTTTGTTGTCATGCGCCACTTAAAACTGCGCGACGCCTTCACCTTCGATCATCACTTTGAGCAAATGGGTTTCCGCCTTTGGCCTCGCTAACCCATTCCCACAAAAAAATATGCCCAACTCTCTCTTACAAAGACTCAACACCACCCCTTTCCTCGCCGATGGCGCGATGGGGACGATGATTCACGCGCACGGCATTTCGTTCGAAAAATGTTTCGACGAGTTGAGTCCCACTCAACCCGCCGTAGTCGCCGACATTCATCGCGCCTACATTGACGCCGGAGCGCAAATTATTTTGACGAACACTTTTGGCTCAAACAAGTATCGCCTAAGCGCGCACGGCTTACAGAATAAAGTTAAAGAGATGAACACCGCCGCCGTCACTCTCGCTCGCCGCGTGGTGGAAGCCTCATTCAAAGAAGTGTTCATTGCGGGCGATGTGGGTCCACTCGGCGCCCGCTTGGCTCCGTTCGGTCGGGTGAAACCGGAACAAGCCTTCGCCGCGTTTCGTGAGCAGATCGAATCCTTGATCAGCGCCGGAGTCGATCTAATCATGATCGAAACGATGAGCGATCTCTACGAAGTTGCCGAAGCGGTGAAAGCGGCGCGCGACGTGAACAAAGAAATTCCGCTCATCGCCAGCATCACCTTCACCCGCGACGACACGACCTTGCTCGGCGACAACGCCAAAAAAGTGGCGATTGAATTAACCAAGATGGGTGTGGATGTGATCGGGATCAATTGTTCGAGCGGACCGTCGCAGGTGTTACGGTTACTCAACGTGATGCGGCGTGCCGCGCCTGAGGCAAAATTTTTGGTGAAGCCCAATGCCGGATGGCCCGAGCGAATCGGATCGCGCATCATGTATCCCGCCACGCCCGAATACTTTGGCGATTATGCAATGGCATACATTGATGCGGGCGCCTCAATCGTTGGCGGCTGTTGCGGCACCACGCCGAATCATATCGCTGCCATGCGCGCCGCGCTGGATTCGCCGCGCAGTAAAACGCGCAAAGATCACGTCACAGTTTCATTTGTTGAAAAAGAGGAAGCTACATCGCCCGCCGAACAACCGACTCAACTCGCGCAGAAATTGACGGCGAAACAATTTGTGATCGGAGTTGAGATGCACCCGCCGCGCGGCTTCTCCACTCACAAACTTTTGGCGGGCGCGCATCTGCTCTCCGAGGCGGGCGCGGACGTGGTCAACGTGGTGGATGCGCCGATGGCGCGCATGAGGATGAGCGCCTGGGCGGTGTGCCACTTGCTGCAAGACAATGCCAAGATCGAAACGGTTTTGCACTTCCCAACACGCGGAAGAAATTTGTTGCGCGTGCAAGGGGATCTGCTCGCGGCGCACGCTCTCAGCATTCGCAACGTGTTCGTGATGATGGGCGACCCCACTTCGATTGGCGATTACCCCAACGCCAGCGACAACTACGACGTGGTGCCGTCGGGTTTGATCAAATTGATCAAGCAAGGATTCAACGTGGGCGTGGATCACGCGGGTGTGGACATCGGCAAACCCACCTCGTTCTTCGTCGGGTGCGCCGTCAACCTGTGTGCGCCTGACTCCGATAAAGAGATCAAGACTCTGCACAAGAAGATCAAAGCGGGCGCCGACTTTGCCCTGACCCAACCGATTTTTGAAACGACGATGGCGCGTGAATTTTTAAAGCGTTACCGCGATCTGTATGGCGAATTAAATTTGCCTTTGCTGGCGGGCGTGATGCCGCTCTTCAACAACAAACACGCCAACTTTATGCACAACGAAGTGCCTGGTATTTTCATTCCAGAGTCGTTGCGCCAGCGAATGGAAAGCGCGGGAGAGAACGGCGCAATCGAAGGAATAAAAATTGCTAGTGAGTTACTGATTGAATTGCGCGAAGTGGTGCAAGGGGTATATCTCATGCCGCCCTTTGGTCGGTACGATCTGGCGGCAGAGATTATTGATTTGGTGAGGATACAAGTGTGACAAAAAAAGAGAGACGCGATGATCGCGTCTCTTTAGCTGTCTTGCCAAAACACCGAGTGTCTTCGAGACACTCGGTGTTTGGATGTTAGAAGCCGATTGATTTCCAAAAGCTCGGCGGGGCATACCGTAAGAAAACAGACGCTCCGGAACTCGCGGCACAGCAGATAAGCGCCAAGCAACCGACTCCGGCGATCATCATTCCGCGATTGCTTTTAGGCGCGCTGACGTTGATAGGCTCTGGCGCAGAAATGGATTGAGGCGGCGGTGGGGGCGTGTACGAAGCAACAGGCGCGCGCGGCTGCTCCCCCGTGATCACCGAGGCGCCAAAACTGCCGACCATCGTTGCCGCCGCCTCTGTCGGTATCCCTTCAAATACCATTGCGACCGTATCCCCCAAGCTAACGATGTCGCCCAAGTTAAGAGTGTATTGACCACTCACCCGTGACGAATTAACAAACGTGCCGTTGGTGCTGCCTAAATCTTCAACGACATAATGCGCCCCCTGCCGCGTCAGACGCGAATGATGACGCGACATCTCGGCGTCGTTGATCACAATGTCATTCGATAGGTCACGCCCAAGCGTAATAACATCTTTGGCGAGATCAAAACTTTTTCCGACAGTCGGTCCTTGTCGCATGGTTAATCGAAACGATGGCATAGTAGTAGCTCCTCTGGTCGCTAAAGTATACGCAATTATGGAATGGATGCAAACAAATGAACAGAGTTTTTACAAAGGTGTAAACTTGAGCGTGTTACCCTTAATCCGCTAAATATGCCGACACCGTTTTATCACCTTCACCTTGCCCAAGAACTTCTCGCCGAAGATTCCTGCTCGCCTCTATTGCAGGATGAACAGGGATCCTTCTACTTGGGCAACATTGCGCCCGACGCGCAAAACGTGGCGGGGCAATCGCGCGAGTCGACTCACTTCTTTGAAGTCCCCATGCGCCATGCCACACCTGCGTGGGAGGTGATGTTTAACCAATATCCCTCCCTTAAGACTGTAACGCGCGCGCAGCAAGCATTCCTTGCCGGTTACATTTGCCACCTTGCCGTAGACCAAATGTGGATCACCGACATCTTCGAACCCATTTTTGTAGACGAAACAAAATGGGAAAAACCCCGTGAACGATTCTTCATCCACAATATCTTGCGGATTTATTTGGACGAATTGGATCGTTCGGCTCTTGCCTCGAATGGCGTAGGAGCGTCGCTCAAAAAAGCACACCCCGATCACTGGCTGCCATTCTTGAATGACGCGGCGTTATCGCACTGGCGCGATTTTGTAGCAGAACAACTCGTAGAGGGCGGCGCGGCGCAAACCATTGAGGTCTTTGCCAAACGCATGAAACGCCCGCCGAGCGATTTTGAATCTTTGCTACAATCACCCACTCAGATGACCCAACGAGTATTTCATCTTGTCTCGACCGATGCTTTGGAAAATTTTCGCCAGAGCGCTTTCACCCGAAGCCGGGCGATCCTTGCCGAGTACACGCAGCGTGCTGACTGAATCTATTTATGCACATCATCCACTATTCACCCTTTAGAGATTCAGACGGCGCCATCACCAAAGACAGCAAAGCCGCGCGACAGGCACTCGGGCCCGACTGGCGGCAAGTGCTGCAACACGAAGATACCCTCATCAAAAGCCTCGCCGAAAACTTGGGCGATGAGTACGTGCTGATCTGTAACCTCACCTTGCCGCAGATACCGCACGAAACCGACATGATCTTATTCAGCCGACGGGGGATATGGGTCTTTGGATTCTTCTACCTCGAAGGACTCTACAAAACCGACGGCGCCAGATTGTTCGCTTACAGCACCCAACAACAACGCTACAAGCGATGCAGACCCGACGTGATCGCCGAAACGCATCAAGCCGCCGCCGCACTGAGCCAAGCCCTCGAGCCATCACTCAATAAACAAAACATTCGCCTGCCGTGGCTCATCCCGGTCATCATCCTGTTCAATCCCAAAACCAATTTGCAACTTGCCGATATGGTGACAACCACGATCCTGCGCCCCGCCGACTTCTACGAATTCAGCGCGCGCACCGTCAGAAAATTTAATGACATCGTCAGTGAAGAGGAACTAGAAACGATCATTACGCTGGTCAAAACCACAACGCGGTTAGTCGAACCCGCGCCGCCACAAAAGAAAACTTTCACCCGCCCCGAAACGCAGCACTTCGGTTTAACAACCAGCCAATGGATTCTTCTCATCAGCATGATGCTCACCTTCTGTTTAATTCTCGGCGCAATCGGAGTCCGTATTTATCAGACCCCCACTTTGCAAACGATGTTGTTAACTCTGTGGAATCAAACCCTAGATTTGCTTCGTTAAGCGTAACCGACATCTTGTTATAAAATTGGCGGCACTTACCCATCCCTAACACCCAGAAGCCGCCCGATGCGCCTCATCCACCACTCCCAATTCCGCGACCCCGACGGCACACCCGCCCCCAAAAAAGGCCGCGCCCGCCGCGCGCTTGGCATAGACTGGTTAATCTCACTTCATAGTGAAGATGCCGCCATTAAAATTCTCGACGACAATCTTGACGACGACTACACGCTTTTTTGTAACCTGACACTACCCCATCTCAAACACGATACCGACATGATCCTCATTGGACCTAAGGGTATATGGGTCATTGAGTTCATCTACTTCGAAGGCTTATTCAAAATAGATGGCTACAAATTATTCATCTACAGCACCCGCGAACAACGCTTCAAGCGATGCAGCCCCAACCCCATCCTTCAAACAAGCGGAGACATTGAAGCCTTCCGTAAAATAATCGGCCCTCACTTCCAACAAAAAGGAGTGCGCCTGCCCTGGGTCATCCCCGTCGTCGTCGCGGTCAACCCCAAGACACACATACAACGCACCGAAACCATCGGCGTCACCCTCTTGCGAGGCGACCAACTCTACGACTACGCCGCGCACACTCTCAAAAAATTCGACGACATGCTTAGCGACGAAGACTGCGAAACCATTGTCAATCTTCTGCAAGACGTCGCCCAATCCGTCAAACACGCCCCCGAACAGAAAAAACTTTTCCACTACCGTCAAAAACGCATTCGCGGCTATTCCATGGCGCAGTGGATAGTCCTTCTCTCCATCATCGGCGTTAACATCTTTTGCTTCAGCAGTCTCATCATCGCCTTCCTCTACATTAACTCCCCGATCATGCGGGCATCACTTGACGGCTGGCTCGTCCGCCTTCGCATTCTGCTCTTTCGCTGATCGCCTCAGGTATAATCGGCGCGACATTCCACATGCGCCTCTTCATCACCGGAATCAAAGGACAACTTGGATCAGAAATCGCTCGCCAAGCAAAAAGTGATCATGATGTGATCGGCGGCGACCTGCCCGAGTTTGACATCACGAATCGATCTCAAGTGGCTGCCGCCTTTGCCGCGCAGCGTCCCACCTGTGTCATCCATTGTGCCGCCTTCACCAACGTGGACGCCGCCGCGCGCGATCCCGAAACCGCCTACCGCATCAACGGACTCGGCACACAAAACATCGCCCTCGCCTGCGCCGAACAAAACATCGAAATACTCTACCTCAGCAGCAACGAAGTATTCGACGGCAACACCACACAACCCTATCGTGAATTTGATTCAACGAATCCCATCAACCCCTACGGCTACTCCAAACTCGCCGGAGAAGAATTCACCCAACAGATCGCCGCGCGGCATTACATCGTCCGCACCTCATGGCTCACCAGCGCGGGTGGGCGCAACTTTGTCCACCGAATTCAGCAACTCGCCGACGAGCAAGGCAAGCTGCGCGTTGTTACCGATGAAGTAGCTTGCCCCACCTTTGGCGTTGATCTGGCGCAAGCAATTTTAAAAGTGATCGTCACACATCAATACGGCATTTATCATTTGGTCAACGAAGGCTACTGTTCGCGTTACGACTATGCCCAAAAGATTCTCGAATTGACGAATCGATCCCACATCCCCATCGAACCGATCACCCTCGCCGATTTCCCTCGCCCCTCCACCCCGCCCAAGTTCACACCGTTAACCAATCTGTGCGGCGCGGCACTCGGCATTAGGTTGAGAGGGTGGGAAGAAGCGTTGAAGGAATTCCTGACAAGATGACTTGATGACACGATGACAAGATGAGTTTGCTTTCAGATCACCTTGTCACCCTTTCATCTTGTCATAAACTCTCCACGAATGTTTGTATCAGTGATCATCCCCAACTGGAACGGCGCGCACTTCCTCCCCGCCTGCCTCAATTCGCTTCGTGCACAAATGCATCGTGAACATGAAGTCATCGTCGCCGATAACGCCAGCAGCGACAACTCGCGTGAACTGCTTGCCCGTGACTACCCCGAAGTTAAAGTAGTCACTCTCGATCACAACAGCGGCTTCACCGGCGGGTGCAACGCCGGGTTGATCGCCGCTAACGGCAAAATAAAAATTTTGCTCAACAACGACACCGAAGTCGAACCGAATTGGATCGAAGAAGTGATCGCCGCTTTTGATCGTCACCCCAAAGCCGGTAT
>JACRLA010000349.1 GCA_016215145.1 Chloroflexota bacterium | reverse complement strand
TGTTTTTCTTTCGCCGCGTCTTTCGTCCATGCGCGACACGGCAGAGGAGAGCGACGATTCGCCGATGGCGGAGCGCGTGCCGCAAACCGAAACGCTCGCCGAACATTTGTTGAGGCAAGTCGCTTGCGCCACCAACGCCGACGGGCAACGCATTGCGATCAATATCTTGGCGCGTCTTGATGATCGCGGGCTGTTGTTGGATCATCCCGCCGACATCGCCCTCAGTTTGCATATTCCGTTAGAGAACGTGGAGCGCGTCTTGAAATTGATTCAACGCTGCGATCCAGTGGGCGTTGCCACGCGCGATCTTCGCCAGAGTTTGTTGGTGCAGGTAGAAGTATTGAGCGAGAACGGCATTACGCATCCGTTGGCGCAGCAAATTATTTCAAGTTGTTGGGATCATTTAATTAAACGGAACTATGTGGCAATTGCCCGTTGTCTGCACGCGCCGTTGGCGACGGCACAAGAAGCGGCGATGTTCATCCGTCATAATCTCACGCCTTATCCGGGGCGGGCTTGGCAAGACTCGGGGCGTGGAGTTACGCCGCTTGCCCGATCTGTTTTTTACGAACCGGATATTGTGATGAGCCATAACCCGCGACCGGGAGGACCGCTTTTGGTGGAAGTGTTTAGCGGCATGAGCGGCACGCTGCGTGTGGATCCTGAAATTCGCGCTAGTCTCAACTTGCTTTCGGAAGATGAGAAATTAAATTGGGCGAATCATATTGATCGCGCCTCGTTGCTTGCTAAATGTGTGCAGCAGCGCAACAACACCATGAAGCGTTTAGCCGAGATCATTACGATTGAACAGAGAGCGTTTATTTTGGGTAACGACGCCGATCTTAAACCGCTGACTCGCGCTACGTTGGCGCAGAGATTAGAGCTTCACGAATCAACGATCTCGCGTGCCGTCGCCAACAAATGCGCCGCTCTGCCCAATGGTCGCATTGTGCCGCTATCAATGTTCTTTGATCGTTCGCTTGCTGTGCGTGATGCGGTGCAAACAATTATCAAAAGCGAACAGCGCACTGCTCCGCTTTCGGATACGAAGATCGCCGAGATGCTTAAGCCACAAGGTTACAAAGTGGCGCGGCGCACGGTGGCAAAGTATCGCCAGATGCTTGGGATTTTACCGGCGAGTTTGCGCGGGCGCGAAGTTTTTCTTTCTTGATTTGATTTAGGTTTTTGTTTTGAGTTTTTATTGCATACGCGAAACTAAATCAATCTGGACTTACGAACTTTAATCACGAACGAATCGAATATACGAATTTAACGAATAGCGCGATAAAAAAATAACTGTTCAGCCACTCTGTGCGTGACCGAGATTGAGCAGTTGCGATTTTAAAAAACATTCGTGATATTCGCCCATTCGAGTCATTCGTGATGAAATCATCTTGTCTTACACACGTAAAACATCGCCTCTCGATCTGCTAAATAATCTCCGCCCTCAACAAAACGACGAGCGTTATCGTGACATCGTCGAGGAACTTGTTGACGCGCTCTTTTTAGTTAAACCCATTTCGGGCGCGTTCTTCTACGTCAACGACAAGGCGCTTGCCTTTAGCGGCTATGCGCGCGCCGACTTCAACACGCTTCATCTTGTAGATATTTTCTCTCCCGACCAGTCAGCAGAAGTCCTGAAGATTATTTACAACGTAGAAGCCGGAGTCAATTACTCGCTGCGAAACATTTTATTCCGCGCCCGCAGCGGGGTTTTGATCCCGATAGATATACGGCTCAGCGGTTGCACGCGTGGCGACGAAGATTTTGTGATGATCCTCATACGCGAATATACCCAGCGTACTCCCACGCAAAGCCTTAATCGCCACCGCGCTTCTATTACCGCGCTGGGCGAGATGATAGAAGCGCTGCCTCACGCCGTATCGGATGACGTGATTGAACACACACTGGGAATGGCGCGTCAAATGCTCGGCGCGGATAGCGTCATCCTTTACTGGCGTTCTGTTAATCCGATGGGGTTGCGCATTGGGCGGGCGATCAATTTCCCCTCAAAATTTCCGTCACACATTGCCGCCGACGATCCCGACTTGAAATCGGCGGCGTTCAGTTGGCGTTTGGGCGAGCGTCCTACTTCGGCACTGGCGCGCGCGGCACGCGCCGAAAACTTTGCCGCTATCCACTCGCACGTCATCTCAGATCGCTTGTCCTTGTTGGGATTATTTGTCGTGATGTATGCCGAACCGGATAGCCAACCCCCCGACACCACCGCACTCACCGCCATCGCCGCGCACTATTTTTCTGCTCTGCTGATTCAACTGAGGCGGACGCAAACCGCTCAGGGGATCGAAACCTACGCTTCTGAAGTGAGCCAACAACTGGAAGCGATCATGAGTCAAACTAACGAAGGCATTCTGCGGATCAATGCAACGGGGGGCGTGGTTGACCTTAACTCGGCGGCAGAGTCGTTGCTCGGTTTTCATCTCGAAGATATGGTGAACGAGCCGCTGGAAGATGTGTTGGTCGCTTCACAGCCGCTCGCCTCACAACTGATAGAGACTCTCAAGCGTGGCGCGCGTTGGGACGGCGTAGAAACCGATCTGGTGCGGCGCGACGGCGAGAGCTTGGCGGCATTCGTCCGCGCCACCCCACTGCTGGATCGCAACAACGTCTTCATCGGCGGGCTGATCGTCATTACGGATCGCCGTCAGCAAAAATTTTTCCAGACACAAAGCGATCATTTGGAGCGGCGGGCTTGGTTGGGCGACGTCTCTGCCATCTTTGCTCACGATGTGCGAAACCCGCTTAACGGAATCTCCACCGGGCTCGGTTTGTTTGCCACAAAATTTCTTCCGCCCGATCCGCTTGCCGAGCGGGTGAGCATGATGCAAGCCGAAGTGGTGCGGATCGATCAACTGGTCAATAATGTTTTGCTGGCTGTCAAATCGTCTGAGACCCACTATCAACAAACATCCCTCGTTCCATTGCTTACGCGGACTCTCATCCGTTGGGCGCCGCGTCTGGCAAAGCTCAATATCCAACTCGAAAAAGAGATCGATCCGAACACGCCGCAGGTAATGGCAGATTTGAATCAGATGGATCAGGTCTTCACCAATCTGATCGTCAACGCCGTAGATGCTATTGGAAATGATGGCACACTGTCTATTAAGAGCTTCAAAGCAACGCACCCCCAAACGCCGCGCGGCAATTTTATTGAATTGATCTTCAGCGATACCGGACCCGGCATCCCACTCGAGATACAACAGCGCATCTTTGATCCGTTCATCACCACCAAAGCCGACGGCACCGGGCTCGGTCTGGCTATCACCAAACGCATCGTCAACGCCCATAAGGGTTCGATCTTTGTCGAAAGTTTTTCGGGGATCGGGACGGCGTTTCATATTTTTCTACCCATTGCGGAGAAAGAGAGTAATTAGTAAATGGTAATTACCATTTACTAATTACGATTTGCAATTCATGCTTACCATCTTAATCGTTGACGACGAACCCACTCCCCGCTCTTTCATCAAAGAGATTCTTGCCGATCAAGGTTATGCCACGCTCGAAGCGGAGAGCATCGCTTCTGCTCACGCCCAAATTGATCGCGGTGAAGCCGATATTGTTCTGCTGGATGTGATGCTGCCTGACGGCAACGGATTTTTATTGCTGGAACGTTTAGCCCAAGAACAGCCCGGTCTGCCGGTGATCGTGATGACAAGCTTCGGCGATATTGATATGGCGGTGGAGGCGATGCAAACCGGCGCGCAAGATTTTTTGACCAAGCCGATTCAAATGCCGCGTATGCTCAAAGCGTTAAAGCGCGCCTCACAAGGCGTTGCCTTGCGGCGCGAACTCGCCCATCTGCGCCAAGCCCGCCGCGCGGAATATGATTGGGTCGTGGGCGATACGCCTGCCATGAAACGGGTTGCCGAAATCGTGGAACGCGCCGCGCCGACTCAGGCAAGCGTGTTGATCTGCGGTGAGAGCGGCAGCGGCAAAGAAGTGATCGCCAATGCCGTCCATCATCTTAGCTCTCGGCGTGATAAACCGTTTATCGCCATCAACTGCGCCGCCCTGCCCGACCAACTTTTGGAAAGCGAACTCTTCGGTCACGAGGCGCAAGCTTTCACTGGCGCCACCAAGCGCAAAGAGGGGTTGATTGAAGTAGCAGAGGACGGCACGTTGTTCTTGGATGAGATCGCCAGCATGAAGCCCGATTTGCAAGCAAAGCTCTTAAGGGCGATTGAGGAAAAAGCTATTCGCCGAGTCGGCGGCACCACCTTGATAAAAACGGATGTGAGATTGATCGCCGCTTCGAATCGTGATCTGCCTAAGATGATCGAAGCCGGGACCTTCCGCGAAGATTTGTATTGGCGATTGAAAGTGATCACGATTGAACTGCCGCCCCTGCGTGATCGCCGCGAGGATGTGCCAACGTTGGCGGGCGCGTTCATCAAAAAGTTTAATAGCGAGATGGGCAAGCACGTCACCTCTATTCATCCGCGCGCGCTCGAAGCGTTGCAAGCCTATCACTGGCCCGGCAACATCCGCCAACTACGCAGCGCAATCGAGAACGGGATGTTGTTTTGCGACGACGACGAAATTCAGATCGGGCATTTGCCAAACGAAGTTACCCTCTCCAGACTTCCGAAGTCTTAGAGACTTCGGAAGTCTGGAGCCTGGTGGCATGACCACAGTCCTCCGTCTCAAGTCTTAACCTAAAACAGTTCGCGCGGGGCGTTACAGGTGAAGTGAGAATTGATATGGTGTCTCCAAAGGAGATTAACCATGAAAACAAAATTCTTTCTCACTCGCGTTACAAGACTTCCGAAGTTTTTGAAACTTCGGAAGTCTATGCTCACCCTGATCGTGTTAGGGATTTTATTGAGCGCGTGCGGCGCGGCAGAGTTCGCTACCGCGCCAACGGTTGCCGCCTCACCGCCGACCCAAGCCGCCACACCGGCGAAGGCTGCCCCTGCCTCTACGGTGGCACAGCCAACGGCGGCATCCCCGTTGGGTCAGCCCCAAAATCAAAATGCGGTGGATGTATGCGGCACATTTGCGCTCAACTCTGAGTTAAGTGTAAAAGCAACGAATGCCAAGTACGCGACGGCAACTACTTACACCTCCAACAAATTTTTTGCAACGGGTCAAAGCGCGGACATTGCTTTATCGGCGATTGATTTTGACAACACGGGCGGCGGGTTGTTGTTCAATCATCCATCGGGCATCGCCAGCGATGGCACGCGCTTGCTGTTAGTGGATCGCAACAACAATCGTGTGTTGATCTGGAACACCGCGCCGAGCGGCAACACCCCACCCGATTTAGTGTTGGGGCAAACAGACTTCACGCACAATAATCCGAGCAAAGAGCTGAACGGCATGAACTGGCCTTCGGCGGTGAGTGTGACAAAAAATAAAGTGGTGGTTGCCGACACCGTGAACCAACGCATTTTAGTTTGGTCGAGCTTCCCCACCCAGAACGGACAAGCGGCAGACTTCGCTTTCAACTTCCCCGAGCTGGGCGCGACGCTTAAAGAAAATCTCACTTGGCCCTGGGGCGTGTGGACAGATGGCGAGAAATTAATTGTCGCCAGCACGCAAGGCGCAAGCGGGCTGTTGATCTGGAATAAGTTTCCGACGAAAAGCAGTGACGCGCCTAATCTCGTTGTGAAGAATCGTTACTTCGGTACGCCGCGTTACATTGCCAGCGATGGCAAGAACATGATGGTCTGGGATCACAACGTAAAGATACAGCCCAAACCCGGTAGCCCCGAATACGACGCGAATAACGTCACCACACGCGGCACGTTTTATTGGAATACTTTGCCCACCACGCGTGAAGGCAACGAAACTTTTGTGAATACCGACCGCACTTTCGTTGGCGGCACATTCACCAGTGACGGAAAATTTTTGGCAGTGGGCGATGGCTTTGTCATTTGGAATTCGTTCCCCAAGTCGCTCGATCAAAAACCGGATGTGGATGTGCAGACCAGCGGCATTCGTATTGGCGATTCGTTGGGCGTGGCAGTTGTGGGTGGGCGTGTTTATCTTGTTGAGGGAAATGCAAATAAGATTATTGTTTATAACTCAGTGCCTACACGAGGCGACCAGAAACATGATTTTGTGATCGGTGCCAGCGAGTTATGCGTGAACACACTCGAGCAAAATTTCATTATCACCAATCCGCGCTCCGCCTCGAATGGCAAG
>JACRLA010000348.1 GCA_016215145.1 Chloroflexota bacterium | reverse complement strand
TTTTTCAAAGAGTTCGGCAACGTCTTCGCGCCGCAGATGAATGGCGGGCGCGGTGAGGTGCGACGGAGTCTCGCCGCGCAGTTGCACGATCCATTCGCCGAGATCGGTCTCGACCACTTTTAAACTTCCCGAAGGTTTAGAACCTTCGGGAAGTTTTTCCAAATGCGCGTTGAGATGAATCTCTTCGCTCAACATAGATTTGGATTTAGCGACTAACAAACCCTTCGGGTCTTGCGAAGCACCCCGTAGCGAAGCGGAGTGGGCGAGACCCGAAGGGTTTTGTGAGGCAATGATCCCTTCAACAATCTGGTTCGCTTCTTCGGCATCCTTCGCCCAATGCACCGTGCCGCCATTCGCTTTTACATTTGATTCAAGTTGAAGAAGATAGCGATCGAGATGAGTCAAGGCTTCAACGCGAATGGCGCGGGCGCGATCACGCACGTCGTCGGCGTGAGGCAGCGCGGCGAATGAGGCAGTGCGACGTTCACGCCAGCGCGTATAGTTGCCGTCGAGGGCAAGGCGAAGTTTTGGGTTGGCGAGGGCGGTTTTGATTCGGGAGTTGAAGGACATTGGGGATTGAATCTGCTCAGGCATTTAAACCTTTGAACGCTGATGGCGCTGATTGTCGCTGAGAAACGCTGATTCTTTTTATGTCAGCGATTGTCAGCGTTCTCAGCGCTTTCAGCGTTCTGCTTTTAAATCTTGCAACGCTCTCGCCATTTCCCTCGCCGACGTGAATCTTTCGCTTGGTTCACGTTCCATCGCTTTGAGGATCACATCTTGAACTTCGTCGGGGATATTGGGGTTTAGTGAACGCGGCAGCGGCGTATCTTCCTGCAGAACTTTGACGACGATCTCTGCCCAGTTCGCGCCTTCGTAGGGGCGTTTGCCTGTCGTCATCTCATACAGCATCGCGCCGAGTGAATAAATATCGGAGCGGGCATCCACAAGCAAACCCCGGCATTGTTCGGGTGACATGTAGTAGGCGGTGCCGGTTGTGGTTTGTTGCGATTCGGATTCTTGCTTGGCGCTGATCAGAATCGCCAAACTGAAATCACCGATGTAAAGATCGCCGCTGGCTTCGACCAAAACATTTTGCGGTTTGATGTCGCGGTGAATCATGCCGCGTTGATGGGCGTAGTCGAGTCCGCGCGCAACTTGATCGAACACTTCGGCGACACGTTCCAGAGTCGGCAACCCCTTTGTCAATTCGTTGGCGAGCGATCCATTATCGGCGAAACGCATCACAATGAACGGCGTGTTGCCTTCGTGTCCACAATCGTAAATGGGGAGGATGTGAGGATGTTCGAGTTGCCCGATGACGCGCACTTCGGTGGTGAATTGCTCTTTGGCGGTTTCGGTTCCCAAGATGTGCGGCGGAAAAGTTTTAATGGCGACGGTGCGTTCCATCAACGGATCGTAACCGCGATACACCGTGGCGGTGCCGCCGCGCCCGATTTCTTTTTCGAGACGATAACGGTTGAGGAGATGGCGACCCAAAGGCAAAGTCATAATGGATATATTTTACGCGAAAATAAAAACACCGAGTGTTTCTGAAAACACTCGGTGTTGAGAGTCACACTTGCTTCGGCGTGCCTTGCACGTCGTTGGCATGAAAGCGGGCAACGTTGCTCGAAGGCGCAAGCGGCTCATTATAGAAAAAGTTCGGGAGTTCGTCGTCGGCGACCCCGAAGCCCGCTTGTTTGTTGAACTCATGCTCGTAGCGCAATACGCCACGCCCCAAGTCCATGTAAAACTCCGCAGGTAAGTTGGTGCCAACGGCGTTGTTGATCATCTCGACGATGAACGCCGTCTCTTTGTCGTTGACCGTGCGCCCGAAGAGACACATCCCCAACGAGTCTTGCGCCGCCGAAGTGATCTGCGCTTTGAGACTCGCCGCAAAAATTTCCTCGTTGCTCATCTGTCGCGTCTTGAGTCGCGGCACATTGCCCACCGTGTGATCGGCTCCTTGCGCGCTGACCATCATCGAGATGCCCGTTGCTTCGATCACGCGCGGGTCGTAGGCGCTGATTGCCTGCTTCTTGATCACGGGAACGCGACTCACTTTATAGTGCGCGCCCATGCGCGCCGTGCCGCGCGCCCACAACTTTCCATTTTCTGTGCCGCGCCGAATCTCATCGAGCGCCGATTTCATCCACGCCACGTCGCCAAACTTCGCCAAACCCGCATCCATTAAGACGGCGAGCGTCGCGCCCGTTTCGATTGTGTCAATACCGAGATCATTGGCGATGAAATTAAGCGCAGCCAACTCATCGGGGTCGCCGACTCCGCAGTTGGTGCCTAACAACCCCAACGTTTCATATTCCACCGGCGAGACAACCTCTTTGCCGTTAGCGTCAAAGAAAACATTACTACATTGAATCACACAACCCGGCATACAGGCGTGCGATTGATCGCCGCCGCGCGATTTGTTGAGCGGACCGATATAGTTCGCGCCCATCTTCAATTCATCACCGTTCGCAAATTGCCCGCCGCTAAAATTCCGCACGGGCAAACCGCCGACGTGGTTGATGTAATCGGTCATGCCCATCGTGCCGAGATCACGATAGAACTCGGTGATCGTTTTATCGTCCAATAACTTGCGCGTGTATTCGCGTAAATTATCAGAACTTTTCTGTTTGTCATGCAGTTGCGGAATTTTATCCAAGTCGGCGATGATCGCTTTAACTTTTTTGCTGCCCATCACCGCGCCCACGCCGCCGCGCGCCGCCATCCGCGCCGGGCGACCATCGCTGTCGTTAAAGGCGATGCCCGCCAACAAACCTTGATACTCGCCGACGGGTCCACATAAAGCAATCGCAATTTTCTTGCCATACTTCTCGTATAAATTTTTCGCCGTTTCAAAATTGCCTTTGCCCATAAACGGCGTCGCCTCGTCAAACGTAATCGCGCCATCTTTATGCAGATGAATGATCACCCACGACTCGGACGACTCGTGCAGCGTGAATCCGGCGAGATACAGTTGACCCAACCCATAGCCAAAGATGCCGCCACCGTTTGCTTCCTTAATGCCGCCCGTCAGCGGACTCTTGCATCCCACGCTGGTGCGATTGGCACTGGAAAACGTTGTCCCCGCCAACGGTCCCGCCGAAAAGATGAGCGGGTTCTGCGGCGAGAGCGGATCCACTTTGGCAACATTCATCTCCACCAAAGTTTTGGCAATCCAATAACGTCCGGCTCTGGCGAGCTCTTCGCCATTAAGTTCTTTGGTCTCGATAGATTTTGTTTTGAGATTGATGTTTAGATATTTACGCATGAAGAGTCTCCTAAAACAAACGGCTAATACGATGAGTATCCAACGCGCGTTGGGCGATCTGGTTGTAGGCGCGGATGACGTCAATCAGCGCGGCAAAGCGCGGGTCGCGCGTTAACCCTTGACGATAACGCGCATAAATCTGAAGCGCGATCACTACGTTTTTGAAAACGCCATACACATAGTAAAAAAGAAAACCGGAAACATCGCGCCTGCTGTATTCGGCGTAGCGATCTAAAAATTGCTGGCGATCAAGATTGCCGGGATGAGTGGTCAACCCAAATTGGCGAAGGATGTCCGGGTCATTCGGCTCCGCCCAATAAGCCAGCGTCGTGCCGACATCGGTCAGCGGGTCGCCGAGAGTCGCCATTTCCCAATCAAGAATGGCGACGATGCGCGTTAAATCTTCGGGGGCAAGAATGGCATTATCGTAACGGAAGTCATTGTGGATCAGAGTCGCATCGGAGTGGGCGGGGACGTTGGCGGCGAGCCAGCGGGTGAGCGGCTCAAAGTCCGGGCAATCGTCGGTGAGCGCGTTCTGATAACGCTTCGTCCAACCGCCAACCTGACGGGCGGTGTAACCTTCGGGTTTGCCCAGTTCGCTTAAATCGGTGGTGATGTCGAGCGCGTGCAGTTCCACCAACGACTCAATCAAAGCGAAACATATTTTTTGCATCAAGTCCGGCGCAATTTCAAAACCGCGTGGAAGTTTGTGGCGGAGAATAACGCCCTTCACCCGTTCCATCACATAGAACGGCGCGCCGAGAATTGAGTTGTCTTCGCAATAAAGAATCGGCTTTGGGACTTTGCGATAGGTGTTGAGCAGCACATTGAGAATGCGATACTCGCGCGCCATGTCGTGCCCGCCCTTAATGTTGGCGCCGAAAGGCGGGCGGCGCAGCACCAGTTCGCGTGGCGGCGAATCATCCAGCCGCAAAAGATAAGTCAGGTTTGAGTATCCGCTTGGGAATTGTTCAACGGTGAGCAGCGATTTAAATCCGGTCAAATGCTGGCGCAAATAAATTGCGAGACGCTCCACATCCAACTCTTCACCCTTTCGCACAGCGACGGAAGGATCCGTAAAGGATTGTTCTGGCATGGTGTTCTTCGAAATCACCCGGCGTTATATCGAAACGTTGACGCCGTACTCTTTTAATATGTGCCGCGCAACGGCTGATTTATGAACTTCATCCGGGCCATCGTAAATGCGCGCCGCCCGCTCACGGCGATAGGCAAATGCCAGCATGGTGTCATCGGTGATGCCCAACGCGCCGTGAACTTGAACCGCCCGATCCATTAATCGATCCAGCACGCCCGCCACGTAAAATTTGATGAGCGAGATGTCAACCCGCGCCGCGTGTGCGCCGCCTGATTCGATCTTATGCGCCACATCCATCACCAAAAAACGCGCGGCGTTAATTTCGGCGCGGCTCTCAGCAATCCAATGTTGAATGGTTTGTTTTTCAGCCAGCAACTTTCCCGGCGAGAGTTCACGGCTGGCGGCGCGTTGGCACATCAGGTCAAAAGCGCGTTCGCAAATTCCGATCCAGCGCATACAATGATGAACACGCCCCGGTCCTAAACGCATTTGCGCCAGCGCAAAACCTTCGCCTTCTCTGCCTAACAGGTTAGCCTGCGGCACGCGCACATTCTCATACACTATCTCGGCATCGGTGAAGTAACCTTCGCCCGCCTCCCCCATGATCTTAATGTTGCGCAGGCGGCGAAAACCGGGCGTATCGGTTGGCACAATAATCTGGCTGGCGCGTTGGTGTAGTTTCGGCGCATCTGGATTGGTGATTGCCATGACGATAGCAAAGGCAGTGCCCTCCTGCGAAGAGGTAAACCACTTGTGACCATTGATGACGTAATCGTCGCCATCTTTCACTGCCGTTGCGCTCATGTAAAGCGGATTGGAACCGGCATGTTCCGGCTCAGTCATCGAGAAACAACTGCGTATCTCGCCGCGAATCAACGGCATGAGGTAGCGTTCTTTCTGTTCGTCGCTGGCAACTTCCATCAGCAACTCCATGTTGCCGATATCAGGCGCTTGGCAATTGAACGTTAGATGACCGAGAAAACTTAACCCCAGCACTTCACTCACGCGCGCGAAATCAGGCAAGTTAAGACCTAGTCCGCCATAGTGGCGCGGGATAGACGGCGCCCACCACCCCCGCGCTTTAACTCGCTCGCGCTTTTCGTACACTGCCGCCTCTACCGCATAGTAGCCCTGCTGCAACAAAATCGGCTCCAGCGGATAAAGTTCTTCCCTGACAAATGTTTTGATGTCTTGCACTAAAATTTCAAGGTTGGATGTCAAGGTTCCTCTTTTCTGCAGGCGAACTTATGCAAACGAAAACACATTCAATTGCATCGTGCGTAACGGTTTCGCTTCCCCATGCACAATGCGCCGAATATGTTCCGTCGTCTCGCGGCTAAACACGGCTTCACCACAACGCGCACAAACGCGCGCCGGAATATGTTCAACTAAAAC
>JACRLA010000123.1 GCA_016215145.1 Chloroflexota bacterium | reverse complement strand
CCGAAATACAGCGTGGAGGCTTGCCCCAAGTTGGCGATGAGGAAGACGAGCGGGAAGAGAAAGACAAAGATGCGCGTGACGGTGAGTTGTTGATTCAAAACGTCGTCCGCCGATTTTTTGAATTTAACTTGTTCCTGCGCTTCGCGCGTGAAGGCTTTGATCACTTTGATGCCCGCCAAGTTTTCCTGCAATACAGTGTTGAGGGCGGAAAGCGTTTGCTGAACTTTTAAAAACAATGGCTGGCTGATCACGCCGAAGAACATGAAGAGGACGAGCGCGACAGGCAGCACCGGGATCGCCGCCCACGCCAGTTGAGCGTTGGTGCTGAACAAAATGATCATCGTGCCAACGAGCAAGATGATCGCGCCGCCGAGCTGCAATAAACCTTGCCCGATGAAGAGGCGGACCTTCTCCACGTCGTCGGTGGCGCGCACCATAAGCTGACCTGTTTGATTCTGATCGTGATACGAAAACGACAAGCGTTGAATCTTGGCGAAGAGATCGTTACGCAAATCGTAGGCAACGCCCTGCGAGTTGCGCTCTGCCCAGTAGGCTTGCAAAAAGGCGAACACTCCGCGCAGCGCGGCGAAGATCACGATGGCGGTGCCCGCTTGGACGAGCGCGGTGGGCGCATTCGCCACATCGGCATTTAATTTTGCGACGAGTTGATCTTTGCTGAGGATGTCTGCCGAGAACTTCAACGCCTCAACAATTTTCGGGACGGCTTGCGACATAGCAATCGCTGGAATGTTGTCCAGCGCGCTTAACACCGTGTTGGCGATCACACCCGACGTCACGGCGTCAATGATGCGGCGCACCATGGAAGGCACGGCAAGTTGCGAGAGCGTGGCAATGATCAGAAAGCCGTAAGGCAATGCGGCTTGGCGTTTATAACGCCCCAAGTATTTCATTACGCGTCGCAAGCCGCCTTTGGGGGCGTTGGGGTCACGACGGCGATTTCTAAAATTTGGATTCACTATGTTCTCCTGTTGATAAATTTTGTCATTGTGAGTCTTTGAGAAGCAATCTCATAGCACGATCGAGATTGCTTCGCAAAGCATGCCCTGAGCAAAGCCGAAGGGTGCGCTCGCAATGACGAATCGTCTGAGTAGTTAAGATTTGGGAGCATCAAGCGCGTGAGAGGCTTCGAGCAAAAGTTTAAGCGCGGAGATCACCTCATCACGTTGTTGAGCGGTTAAATGTGTGGCTAAATCCTCGACCCAGCGGTTGCGCGCCTCCGCCCCTTTTTCGAGCAGCGCTCTGCCTTTGTTGCTCAAGGTCACTTGTTTGGCACGGCGATCATTGGGGTCTTCGGCGCGATCTAACAATCCCATCCCCACCATTTTATCTACCAATTGACTGGCGGCGGCGTTAGTCACATCCAGATGTTGGCTAATGTCGGAGATGCCGCAGCCGCCGCGATGATAAATTTTCATCAAGATGCTGAACTGCGGCATGGACAGCCCGGAGGATTTGACGTAGCGCGACCATTCGCGCATCGAGCGGTGCATAAAAGATTCTGCCCACTCGCGCATAGTAATGTTGAATTGTTTAGGGGATGACATAGTTAAGCCTGCTAGTTAGTTAAGTGCGGTTAACTATATAGGCGGCGGGGTGAAATGACAAGGGAGATGATCCTAACCGAATGGCTAATAGCGGATGGCTGACAGCGAATGGCAGATGGCGAATGGTCATACGCTATACACGATTTATAACTTAGATCGCCAAAATTTTTGAATCTACCAATCTCCGTTCAATCGCTAAAGCTATTTCCTTCTTTTTGCTCAACCGTCATATAATCCCCTCAACTCCAACCGCCGAACCATCCAACAACCTAACCACCCATGAATACAAATCCTGAATTGTTCAACGATCTTTCTAAGTCAGTAAGCGGCGAAGTGCGCTTCGATAAATATGCGCGCTCGCTCTATAGCACCGATGCCAGCTCGTATCAACTTGAACCGCTCGGCGTGGTGTTGCCGCGTACCAACGATGATGTATCAGCGATCATCGAGATCGCCAAAAAACACGACGCGAAAGTTATCGCGCGCGGCGGCGGAAGTGGGCTGGCAGGTCAGGCAATCGGTCACGGCATCATCGTAGATTTTTCCAAATACATGAATCAAATTTTGGAGATCAACGCTCAAGAAGGCTGGGCGCGTGTTCAGCCCGGCGTGGTGTGCGATGCGCTGCTCAACGCGGCGAAGAAACACGGTTACAGTTTCGGCACTGAGCCAGCCTCATCCAATCGCGCCACCATCGGCGGCATGATTGCCAATAATTCCACAGGCGCACACTCGGTGATGTACGGCATGACGGCTGATCACATTCTGGAAGCCGATGTGTATTTGAGCGACGGCTGGCGTGGGAAATTTTCTTCACTCGATACAAATTCACTCAACGCCAAACTCGAATCGCAAACGCGCGAAGGCGAACTGTATCGCGGCATCAAAGGTATTGTCGAGAAAAATGCCGACGCGATTCGCGAACGCTTTCCCAAGACGTGGCGGCGCGCCAGTGGCTATTCGCTGAATTACATGATCCCGCCGCACGGGTATGTCGCCAGCCGCCCCGCAGTTTGGTACTCATCCCAACCGTATCCGCCCGCGCCCGGATTCAATCTCGCAAAATTATTAGCAGGTTCCGAAGGTACGTTGGCGATCACACTCGAAGCAAAATTAAATTTGGTGAAGACGCCGAAGATGACGGGCTTGTGCGTGCTGCATTTCGATTCGATAGCCGCCACCGGCGACGCCACCCCCTTGATTCTGGAATGCCAACCTGCCGCCGTTGAACTCATTGACAAGATGATGATCGATCTCACGCGGGCGATTCCGGCTTACGCGCGGCAACTGACTTTTATTCAAGGGGATCCCGCCGCGATTCTTGTTGTCGAATTCTACGGGGATACCGAGCCGGAGATCGTGTCACAGATCGAAAAACTTGAAGCGAAGATGATCGCGCACAACGTGACGAAAATTTTTGTGCGCGCGCTGACGGCGCAACAACAAAAAGATGTTTGGGGTGTGCGCGTGGTGGGCTTGGGCGTATTGCAATCTATGCGCGGCGATTCAAAGCCGGTGTCGTTCATGGAAGATGTCGCTGTGCCGGTGGACAAGTTGGGCGATTACATTCGCTTCGTGGAAAAAATGTTTAAAGAGCATGGAGTCGATTCGGCTTACTATGCTCATGCCTCGGCGGGATGTTTGCATATTCGCCCGGTGATTAATTTTAAAAATCCGAAAGATATTGAGAAGGTGCGCTCGATGGGCAAGGCAGTGTTGGGCATCGTGCAGCAGATGGGCGGCGCGATGACGGGCGAACACGGCGATGGACTCTCGCGCTCGACGTGGAACGGACGACTCTTCGGCGAACAGCTTTACAACGCCTTCGGTGAAGTGAAGCGGGTCTTCGATCCCGATTATCGTTTCAACCCGAACAAGATCATTGACGCGCCGGATTTCATGGAGAACTTGCGCCATAAGCCAAAGATGGAATCCGAAATCTTGCGAAGCACTCCGAGCAAAGCGAGTGAGCCAGATTTCGGGCGACATCAGGAGATGCCGCACTCCAAAGGTTTCACCACCTATTTAAATTTTGATCGTGAGATGGGTTTTGTGCGCGCCATTGAACAATGCAACGGCGCGGGCGTGTGCCGCAAAGTGGATGGCACGATGTGTCCGTCGTACATGGCGACGCGCGATGAAGAACATTCCACTCGCGGACGCGCCAACTCGTTACGCAACGCTTTATCCGGCGTGCTGCCGCACGAAGAATTTTTCTCGCCGCGTATGCACGATGTGTTGGATTTATGTTTAGAGTGCAAAGCCTGCAAAGCCGAATGTCCTTCGGGCGTGGACATGGCGAAGATCAAATACGAATATCTCTCGCACTATCACGAAGTACATGGCGTGCCTCTGCGGGCGCGACTCTTCGCCAACATTAACGCCCTCTCGAACTTGGCACATTATTTTGCGCCGCTCGTTAATTTTGGGATGAAACTCGGCGTGACACGTTGGGTAAACGAAAAATTTTTAGGCATCTCGTCGCATCGCACGTTACCGCCGTTTGTGTTCAAAACATTCCGGGATCACGTTGCAACATTCACGCACAGCGTCCAACTTCCAACTTCCAACATCCAACGTCCAAGCGTCGTCTTATTCGTAGATACATTTACAAACTACAATCATCCAGAAATTGGATTAGCCGCTCTTCGAGTTCTTGAAGCGGCAGGGTTCAACGTCCTCATGCCTCATCACGGTTGTTGTGGTCGCCCGATGATCTCGAAAGGGTTGTTGTGGCAGGCGAAGGAACAGGCGCAGAAAAATGTTGAGGTGTTGTATCCGTTTGTAGAAAAAGGAATCTCGATCATCGGACTCGAACCCTCATGCTTGCTGACCTTCAACGATGAATACGTTGACCTATTGCCCGATGACCCGCGTGTGAAGCAGATCGCCGCCAAGACGATGCTCATCGAAGAATTTTTGGCAGGCGCGGCTGAACGCGGCGAGTTGAAAATTAAATGGAAAGATGAAAAGCGCAAAGTGTTGGTGCATGGTCATTGTTATCAAAAAGCCATCACGGGCACGGCGGCATTACGCAAGATGTTGTCGCTGCCGGGTTGGGAGGGAGATTCCTCGTCGCAATAAAACGCTCCTCGGAATGACATCTCAAGCATTCACGTTAAATCCTGCAGAGCTATAATTTAGAAATGTCAGAATCTTATTGGGCGATCTTCTGGGGCGGGTTGGCGGTGGGGGTTTTGGATCTAACGGCGGCGTTCATCACCAGTGGAGTGCGCGGGCGGAATCCAATTTGGGTCATGCAATCAATCGCTAGTGGGTTGCTGGGCGCAGAGGCTTTCAAGGGTGGACTCAGAGCTGCCGCACTGGGTGTTGTGTGTCACTTCTTCATCGCGTTCACAGTCACCACCGTTTATTATGTGGCGAGTTTGAATTTTAATATTCTTGTCGAGCAGATACTTGTGTGCGGTGTACTTTACGGTGTCGCCGTTTACGGGTTCATGTATTTTATTGTGCTGCCGCGTTCAGCGTTCCCTTTCAAAATCACATTCACGCCTGCGGTGTTGGCTAACGGAATCACGATACACATATTTTGCGTGGGGCTGCCTATTGCGCTTGCCGTGCGTTGGTTTGCAAAGTAACAGATTAAGACTGACGCGGTTTATCCACTCCGCTTTGCTACGGGGCGCTTCGCGAAACCGTGTCGGTCTGCTATAGCGGTGGTAGAATCCATCTCAGATGAAACTCCGCGAGACGACACGAAAAATTATTTCCCTGCTTGAAGAAAAATCTGGCTACGCAGTGCAAGTAGTGGAAGATAAAAATCTCGCCACGTTTGCTGTATTGAGAATCGCGCGCGGCTCTCTTCCCTCTCACATCCTTTCTTTTAATACCCCCCCCCCCACCGATTCGCTTGACTTCATAATTTGTTGGCAGTGCGCGTTGGCTCGGCGTTTATTTGAACGCGAACCGAGTCAAAGATTTCAGATCGCCAGTTCCCCCGAATCATTTCAACAACTCGATAAAATTTTATACGCGCCGCAAGGTCTGGCGCAAAAGTTTGGACTCGGTAAAGCCCAAATGGATTCACTGCGTGACCAACTGGCGCAAGGGTTGATCACGCATTTGTATTCGGTGGCAGTAGGGTTGAGAGTCAGCGGCTCGTTGACGATTGATTACCCCGAGTTAGTTGATCTTGAAACCACACACGTCCAAAGAGAATTAAATACGAACCGCGAGAGTTTAGCCGAGCGTGTGCGCCAGACTCTGCCGCGTGAAGTGTATGAGGCGACCCAGACGATCAACGCGGCGTATGCCGCCTATTGGGCGAGCCGCTTGGAACAACCGGAAGTGGTGAACCCGTATCGCTCACAGAAGTTTGAAGCGCGGGGCGAGAAGTTGTTAAACATTTTCGAGTCGGTGCCAAGTGAAGCGGCACACGATTATGAGTTGGTGGATGCCTGGGCAGAAGCCTTAGGTATCCGCGAGTGGTATGTGTGGGAAAAATATGAGGGGGCGCGATGAAGACATTAGTGAGGTCATTGCGAGGAGGGCGCACTTCCCGACGAAGCAATATGTTGGCAATGAATGAGATTGCTTCGGGCAAAGAACGCCCTCGCAATGACGTGGCATACGGAGAGGGGGCGCGATGAAGCGTGATTATCAATTTAAAGTGACGGGTGACGCGACAGAAATTCGGGCGGCGTTGAATCAGTTAGATGGGACGATCCAGACACTGGTGACGCGGGGCGCAGAAGTGGAAGTGACGTGGCGGGCTGAGGCGGGGACTGATCCGTTTGAAAAAATTAAAGGGTTGTTGGATGAGGGCAAACGCGCCGAGGGGGTTTTGTTGTTGGAGTTGTTCTTGAGCGATGACGCCAACAGCGAATCTGTTTTATACAACTTGGGGATGGCGTATAGCGATGCCGGTAATTTTAGGCAAGCGGTAACGCTGTTGAGGCGGCTGACGCAAAAGGATTCGGCGCACACTCACGGGCGCATCGCCTTGGGCGTGGCACTGCTCCGTTCCAAAAAAATCGAGGAGGGAATCGAAGAATTACAAACGGCGGTGAAGGACGCGCCCGATAACGTATGGGCGCAACGCAATTTGGGCGCGGGGTTGTTACAGGCGAATCGTTTCGCCGAAGCGTTGCCGCATTTGCGACAGGCGCAAGAACTAGAGCCGGATGATCAGGCGGCGCGGTTTGGGTATGGGCAGGCGTTGGAGTTAAACGGAAACGCGACAGAGGCGGACGAAGTTTATCGCCAGACGATTGACTTGGATGAGTTCAGCGAGATCGCCGAGTTGGCGCGCAAGGCGAGATCGAAAATTGCCGAGAAGACGTTTCATGGCGCGACGCCCGCCACGCCGCGCATGGACGCGGTGATGTATTGCGTGGGGGCGTTAGAGAGATTTGAAAAGTTAT
>JACRLA010000337.1 GCA_016215145.1 Chloroflexota bacterium | reverse complement strand
GACTGAGCGGCGTGTACCATAAATCGGCGGCGACGTTGATCGGGCCTTTGTGATTCTTGCGAATGATGAGATGCGCCTTGTGCCGTTTGTTTTTGTCAAGCGAAAAAGTCACCATTTTTTAATTGAAAAAGTCCGCACTTGGGCTAACCTGCCCGAACTCTGATAATTGAAAAAGACACCATTTTTTAATCGAAAAAGTTACCACCTGTTTGCCTGACACCCAAGGATGGATCTGGTGACAGTTAGGATGTCATCCCTCTCCGCCTCGTTTCGGAGATTGCACCATCGTCCCCCTCCGCTTCGCTGCGGGGATAGCATCGTCGTCGTAGTCGAGGCTGTGGATAAGTGGGCAACTGGATGCCCTTCCAGTTGTCCACTTATCCATAGCCCTTGGTGTAAGTCAGACCGTTCGCTCACCCGGAGTTTGCCGCTGAAGACTTTGGCGCAGACGAAACGAGTCGCCAACAAACTCCACGATCTGCGCGCGGTGAGTGAGTCGATCCAGTAGCGCACCTGTGAGTCGCTCATCTTGGAAAATTTGCACCCAGTCGGCAAAGCGCAAGTTGGTGGTCACAATCAACGCCACCCGTTCATACACGGCGGAGCAGAATTGAAACATCAGATGTGCGCCGGCTGGCGAGAGCGGCAGGAAGCCCAACTCGTCTAAAACGATGACCCGCTGTTTGAGAGCTTGGGCCAAGAAACGCGGCAGTTGATGTTTGTCCTGTGCTTGCAGTAAATCGTTCACCAACCCGGCGGTGTTGTAGAAGCGCACCTTGTGTCCTTGCCGACAAGCAGCTAAAGCTAATCCGGTCGCTACGTGCGTCTTCCCCAACCCCGGATTGCCCATCAGAAGAATCGGTTCCGCTTTGGCAATATAGCCGCCACGCGCTAAATCAAGAATCAAAGTTTTGTTCAGATTCGGCAGGACCGAGAAGTCAAACTCAGCCAAGTCTTTGAGGATCGGGAAGTGAGCCTCTTGGATGCGCCGCACTTGTTGATTCTTTTCGCGTTGCGTCACTTCTTGTTCGGCTAAGGCCAGTAAAAAAGATTCGTAACCCAACTGGGTTTGGGCCGCTTCGCTCGCCAGTTTGCGGTAGTGCTGAGCGAACAGCGGCAGGCGCAATTGTTTGAGATAAGTGTCGAGCAATAAAGTCTCGGTCATGAAATCTCTCCAATGGCCGACTCGGCCAGTAGATGTTCGTAGTGATGCAAGTCTAACGGCTGTTGACCGAGGCCGGCTAATTGTGGTCGCTGAGTCAGATCCAATGCGGCGAGCGGCTGCTCTGGGTATTGCAACTGCCGCAGACAGAGACGCACGCCGTTCAAATGGGCTCAGCGATAAGTCAGTGCCTGGCTAATCGCTTGCTCGACCAGTGTTGGCAGATACTCGCGGTGGAGTCCGAGTATCTGCACGAACTCACGCAGCCCTTGGTTTTCCGAGGGTTGGGCGCGCAAATGAGCCAAAAGTTGCTCGTAGACCGCTGGCCATCGCTCTCGCCATTGGCGAAGTGGTTTGGCATGCTCGAAGGCGCCGGGGCGTTGCTCCAACAGCGGCAAGTAGTGCAACGGGTCGTAAATGTCTTGCTCCCGACCATGACACCGGGGATGACTGGCGATGACTCGTTCTTGATGAACCACGTCGATGCGGAACGGATAGGCTTTGAGCACCAAATGACGATAGGCGTCTTCAACTGGCACCGAATAACGATTCGTTTCGAAGACGACTTGCCCGTAGGGAGTGAGTGTCACGGGTACGGTGGCGCAGCAGGCAAAATCGTGTTCCGGTCGTGGGCGCAGATACGATTGCTCCAACGCCCACGATTGTTGGATGGACACCGGCTGGCGGTCGACCCGACGCTGATCATCCTTCAGGCATTCCGTCAAGAGATAGGCGTTGAGGGCAGCGAAATCGTCCACCTGTGGAATCGGGACCAGAAAATTTCGGCGGGCATAGCCCACCGCACTTTCGATGCCGCCTTTTTCGTGGCCTTGGGCCGGCGTGCAAAATCGGCTGTCAAACAAATAGTGACTGCGGAAGACGACGAAGGCGCGCTGCTCTTCGCGGGTACGTCCTTCCAACACTCGTTGCACCGCCGTCTTTAAGTTATCGTAGGTGATCCGTTGCGGCACGCCTTGCATATGGGCAAACGCTTTCACATGACCGTCGAAAAAAGATTCTTGGCGCTGGTTGGGGTAGGCCTGCACGAACAGCCGCCGCGAGTAACATAAGCGCAAGAGAAAAAGTTGGACGGTGAGGCGTTGCCCAGCCATGTCCACCTCGGCTTCGCCCCAATCCACTTGGGCATCCCAGCCGGGGTCAAATTCCAATGGCAGGTACACCTGAGGACGACGGCGAGCTTGGCGGTGATTGCTGACATAGACGTGAACCCCCGCTTCGCTGCCGGCATACCCGGCGGCTTTGACTTGCTCAAAAATTTTGTGGGCGGTGTAGCGTTGCTTGCGCGGCAGTTTTTCGTTCTCCGCCAACAACTTATCTATCTGAGCTTTGTACTCTCCTAACACTGGCGCTGCCCGAGGCGCTTTCAAGGTGTAGGCACTTGGTTCCGCTGACTGCAAAGCCTTCTCAATCGTTCGCCGGGAATGTCCGGTTTGGCGCTCTATCTGCCGCAGGCTTTTGTGCTCGACAAAATAGGCCCGTCGTATCTGTTCGTGATCTTCCACTGTGATCATCTCCTTCTCCGTTTTCGTGTTGAGTTTGTGGCTCGCACGATAGCAGAGACTAAACGTCCAGTGGTGTCTTTTTCGATTATTAAAGTTCGGGGAAGTGCGGCTCTTTTAGTTTATTAAAAACAATCGTTCAACTAAACCATTCAACATCATCGGAGCTATCACAGGATCTTTCAGTATCCGCCATCGGATCGTTCATCGTTCAACCTCTATCTCGAATTCGGCATACCACGACATCTGCTCTTTCAGTATCCGCCATCGGATCGTTCATCGTTCAACAGACACCAGGAGAAGTATGGTTCTTTCACCATAATTCTTTCAGTATCCGCCATCGGATCGTTC
>JACRLA010000336.1 GCA_016215145.1 Chloroflexota bacterium | reverse complement strand
TCTCAGCAATGTTTTATTTAGGCACACGGGAGAAATAACATGAAAGTCATTTTTGATAAGCTGGCAAAACAATCACCTGATGTTGAAAAAGAAGTAACTCAATTTCTTCAAGACGTCAAAACGCTCGAGAAGGAAGTGGGATCACCCATGATCATTTATCAAGATGGTAAAAGCGGGAGTTATTACATCAAGGCAACGATTCTCGCAAGCATTGTTTTTAGTCTTTTAGACTTGGATGCACGACTCGATCCTACAAGCTCAAGCAGCTTTCGCGCTAACCGTGAGCTTTCATTGAAAAACAACACTTACTCCCGTTTAAAAGCGGATACTGAAAAAGGCCGAGAGTTTAATGACATTATCGTGGAGTATTCGCGCGATTACTCTGCTGAAAAGCCTTTAAAAGTATGGGGAGGGCAACATAGATCAAAAGCAATTCAAGAATCTTTCCAGAAAGACGTGACACGACATCACGGTTTCCGCATTTATTTGTGTCTTAGCAAAGCGCAGAGATCGGATTTGGCACTTATCTCTAACACTCATATCGCAGTATCTGACGATTTATTTGATCGGCAACTTGAAGAAACTTTAGTCGGAACGCAATTACGAGACTGGTGTTGGAGAGTTGGGTTACTTAAGCAAGGAGAGGATTTTCCCGATCAATCATCAAAGGGAGATAAAATTTCTGTCAAATTAGCAAGAACTTTTCTCGTAAACTTTTTTCATGGGAAAAATATAGGGAAAACATTGTCCGAGAAAGAATTAGATAAAAATGTTTATGAGCCTTATCTTTGCGAGTCTGGGGCTAATCTTGACTCCAAATATGAAGAGGTAATCAACAAGTATGGAGAACGTATTTGGAAGGATACGCATTTGGACGATGCAGGCAAAGCATTTGCTCAATTACATCAATCTCAGCGAAATACTGTCGAAAAATTGGAGCAAAGTAAGAAGATCGAGAAGCGCAAGGCATTCAAAAACAAAGCTCTAACAGCAGCTGTTCTTGCTGGATGGAGTTATGTCGCAGGTTTGCTTCAAGAACATCCTCAGCGACTCAAAAACCTTTTTGTATTACCAAAGTCAACCGCATCTGCTCTTGATCCTCTGAACGCTAAAGGCATGTCAACATTTAAGCACGAAAAAGATGAAAAGACTTATAGAGGCCTTGGTACGCGTTCAGATATAAAGGAAAGGCAAAAACTTGCCCAAGTATTTTTAGCAAAGAGTATATCTCCCGATAGGATTTTGGACAAAAATTTACTTGAGCAAGCTGTTAGCCAAGTAGTAGCAATAAAAGCTCTGGAGAAGGGTTATTCGAAATTTTAGGAACATCAAATGGGTCATTACTTATCAAGAGACTTCATACATTACTCCGAAGGTTATTACTTTGCTGCAAAGCAAGCAGATAGAGATAATGACTCTGCACTAATGGAGCGCGCCATAGTTTCTAGTATTGTTTTTTCATGGATAGCGATAGAGGCTTTTATCAACAATATGATGGCTGACTTTACCACTTTGTCCGAAGACACTTTTTCACTCCATGAGAGATCCTTGTTGACTGAAAAGACAGTGGAGTTCATAGATTCGGGAGCAGATGCTGGAAAATTTCGTTTATCTAACCGAACTGAATATAGGAAGATTGAGGATAAAATTCTTTTCTTAATAGCGAAATTCGGTGGTGGAAGCAAATTGGATAAGGGAGGAACTTTGTGGCAAAAATTTATTGAGATCAAAAAGAAGCGTGATCAAATTACGCATCCAAGAAAAGCGAACGATCTTGCTTTGAACTTACAAGATGCTGAAGATGCTTTGGGGGTGGCGAAGTCAATTATAAAAATTGTTTCCGAAAAGGTTTGGGGCGAAGCTGTTGATTTATAATGTAGACGCAACAAAAAAACAGCGGGGGATAAATTATGCCTAACGAAAACGAGAAAAAGCGCAAAAAACGTTTTGCCAAAACCCGCAAAGCGATTCAAGCGGCAATAGAGAATCCAATACCGAACTTACCAAGCGATGAGGAGTTGGATAAGAAGTTAACCGAACTCATTGATCGCCTTCGGAAAAATCAACCACTTAAAGATTTGACCGACGAAGCGATTAACGCAGAAGTGAAGGCGGTGAGGAAAGCAAGGACAAAGCAAAGGCGAGTGAAAAGTGACGAAAACGCGCTGTGACTTAACCTCACGGCGCGTTTTTGTCTACGATTCCCCTACTCCTCCTCATCATTTCCCCCAATTCACATAAACTTTCGGCAAAGGCAGAAGATTTAAATTGACAACGACCCCTTTTGAGTCGTAGACTCCGATCACACAAAAGGAGGCAGTTATGAATCGGAACGACATTCAAGTTCTTCAGTCGGTTCGTGAACACCCCGCCCTCTCTATCTTGCTCCCCACTCATCGCGGGCATATTGATAATCGTCAGGATGCCATTCGCCTGCGTAACTTAATAGATCAAGCGGCGGAGCGCTTGCTCAGTAAATTTCCTAAACGCGAAGTCCAACCTGTTCTACAAAATTTAGAAACGCTGACTAACCAGATTGATTACCGTCATCTGATGGATGGCTTGGCGTTGTTCGTCAGCCGCAACTTTACGCAGCAGATGTATTTGCCGTTCACCGTCAAAGAGCGCGTGATCATCAACGACACTTTTGCCACGCGCGATCTGGTGCACGCCCTCAACCGCACGCCGCGTTATTGGGTGTTGGTGTTGAGCGAGAAGCCCACGCGCTTGTATGAAGGAACGGGTGAGGTGTTAGTCGAGGTGACTCACGGCGGCTTCCCCTTGATCTATGAAGGACCCGGCGTCACCGAGCCGATGCCCGCCGGTTACGGAATCCGCCGCTCGGCGCATCGTGATGAATTCTTGCAGCGATTCTTCCGCGAGGCGTATCACAACTTCGCTCAACGCCAAAGATTATCTGCCGCTGATCGTCATCGGCGTGGAGCGTTACTTGGCATTCTTCGACGAAGTCTCCAAGAACAAGCTGCGCGTGTGGGCGCGCATTGCCGGCAGCCACGACAAGACTCCGCCGCGCGAGTTGGCGAAGTTGGTGACGCCGATGTTGCAAGAGAGCATCGCCAAAGAGCGACGCGACGCGATGCAGGAGTTACAAGAGGCGATGGGTCACAAACGATCTGTGTCGGGTATCACCAAAGTGTGGCGCTCGGCGCAGCAAGGGCGCGGAGTGACGCTGCTCGTCGAGGAGAATTATCGCTGCTCGGCGCAGACCGACGCCGAGCGAATGAATATCACGCCGACGAATAACGGTTCGGGTCACGAAGTGATTGACGATGTGGTGGACGAAGTGATCGAGATCGTGCTGGCGAAAGGCGGGCGAGTCGTTTTCGTCGAAGACGATGCGCTCAAAGATCACAAGCACATTGCGTTGATATTGCGTTATTGAAAATGATTCTGTAATAACGACTTAAGTCGTTATTACGCGCCGTGATCAAAAGTCACGGCGCGTTTTATTTTTTCTCCTCTCTCCCGATGACGCTCCTGCTTTTTGTCATTGGGAGTGGTGGGGCTGGGGGTAAGGAGCAACTTTTTTGCCCCCAAACCTGTATTACACTTTAGGCATGGATGCACCCACCGACCGCGACCTTGTCGTACGCGCCCGTCGCAGCGAGAGCGAACCTTTTGGCGAGTTAGTGCGGCGTTATCAGACAGCGGTCTTTAACGTGTGTTATCGTCTGATGGGTGAGCGGCGCGAAGCGGAAGACATGACCCAAGAAACTTTTATCCGCGCGATGGATCGACTCGACACCTTCAACATTGATCTGCCGTTTGCGCCGTGGATTAAACGGGTTGCCGCCAACCTGTGCCTCAACCGTTTAGAAACCGCCCGACCCGAATCGTCGCTCGACGATGAACGTGATGAACCCGCGACCGATGAAACACCTGAAGCCGCCCACGACGAATCGGAACGCGCCAAACACGTGCGGCAAGCGTTACGTGAGCTGCCCGCGCATTATCGAATGGTGATCGAACTGCGGCATTATCACGACATGAGCTACGACGAGATCGCCCAGACGATGAAGATTCCGTTGAGCGATGTGAAGAGTCATCTCTTCCGCGCGCGGAAAATTTTGGCGGAAAAATTGAGTGAGCAGTGACCAGTGATCAGTAACTCAACTGTTCACTGATAACTGGTGACTGATAACTATGCACTTGACTGACGATCTTCTCAACGAATATCTCGACAACGCGCTGACGCAAACACAGCGATCTGAAATCGAAGCACATTTGCAAGAGTGCGGCGAATGTTCAACGCGAGTGAGTGAGCTGCGGGCGTTGTTCAACGAGATCGAATCACTGCCTGAGGCAAAACTGGAACGCGATTTATCGAAGGCGGTGGTCGCCGCCGCGAATCGCCGCGTCACCTTTGCGCCGCTGTTGTGGCTCATCTTTGCCGCGCAAGCCGTCGCCGCCGTTGTCGCCTCTGCCGTTGCAGGCTGGCTCATCCTGCCGCTGATTCAACAAACAGTGGACGTGAACGCCATCATCACAATAAGCGTCGAAGCATTAATGATGGAATGGACGCAGTGGGCGAATGAATCGCAAATTGCGTTGGAGCAAACACTACAAACATTTACCCAACCGTTGCCCCTTGAAGTATCCATGCTGATGATCACCCTGCTCGTCACGGCGGTGTCGCTGTTGTGGATCACCGGCAACGGACTGTTAATCACTTCTCTTGCAAGGAGACGCACATGACCGAACTAAGACAATTTTTTCTTTGGCTGTTGGTGATGCTGTGCATCATCGCTTTCTTTCACGTCATCCCGGCACTGTTCCCGCAGCGCGTGGCGAAGACGCAGCTCGTAGCAAACAAAATGCCGATACGGTCTTACCTCATCGGCTTGGTGAACGCGCTGTTCTTTGGCGGCATCGCTATTGCGATCTTCTTGGTGATGACGCGAACCGGCACACAAGGGGCAGCCGCCTTGTTGCTCATCCCCTTTTTCATTTTCTTGTTGCCGTTGCTTGTCGGCGTGAGCTTTGGTTGGAGTGCAGTCGTACAGTTGCTGAGCGAGCGTCTGGCGTTTAACGTTAATCCATTTTGGCGCGTGAGCGCGAGCGCGCTGCTTTTGATCTTGGGATGTTCAATGCCGTTGGTTGGATGGTTCGTGCTAACGCCCTATTCGGGAGGGCTGGGGTTAGGCGCGTTTGTGATCAGCTTTTTCTATAAAGAGCCTAAGCCACTCGGTGAAGAATCTAAACAAACAATCTAAGCCTGTCATCACAAAAACATTTTTAATAGTGTCATTCCTCGCGGCTTTGCCGTTCGGAATGACATTTTTTTGCCTGCAACTTTCTCCCTCGTCAGCCTGTAATTCATATATACAAGACCTCACAGGTTTATAAAACCTGTGAGGTCTAGAAAACGAAAGGATAAACCTCCTCATGGCTGACATCTCTGCCCTCTTCGGAATTTTGCTCGCACTAGGAATCGCATTTCCCGGAATGCTCACCGCGTGGTGGCTGCTCTTCCCTGCCAGCGTCGAGCGCGCGCGGCTGCGTCTTGAGCGCACGCCGTGGAAATGTTTTTTCGCGGGCGGGCTTACGACGGCGATCATCGCCATCCCCATCGTAATTTTGTTAGTGCTTCCATTCGGTCCCACAAAATTCATCGCCTGGTCAATTATTTTCATCGCCCTCACCTGTGCCTCACTTGGCGCGAGCGGCATTGCCGCCAAGATGGGTGAACGACTCGCGAGCCGCGCCCACGACATGAGCGCGGCAAACGCATTTGTGCGCGGCGCAATCGCTCTTGAACTCGCCGCCGCATTTCCGATCATCGGCTGGTTCATCGTGATTCCGTTGACGATTGTGACCGCGATGGGCGCGACGGTGTTTGCCTTGCTGCGCTGGATTCCCAAAACGCAACAAGTTGTTGTGAGCGAAGAAGCGTCTTTACAAAACGCTTAAGAGCAAACCGCCAAGGCGCGAAGGACGCAAAGAAAATAAAAATTCTTCGCGCTCTTTGCGACTTCGCGGTGAGGTTTTTTTATGACTCTTTCCCGTCGTGACTTTTTACGATTAAGCGGACTCGTCGCCGCCGGGGCTGCCGCCAGCGCGTGCGCGCCCGCCTACAAACAGTTGGGCGTCTCGCGCCCGATTGGCGGTTGGACGTTTCCCTCAGGTGATAGCTTCCGCGCCCTCAACCGCATCACCTTCGGTCCCAACGCGGCAGAACGATCACGGCTGCAATCGCTTAACGTGAAAGATTGGATCGAAGAACAGCTCGCATTCGAATCCATTAACGATTTTGCCTGCGACGTGCGTTTGCGAAAATTCGATACGCTGAAGATGAGGGCGAATGAGTTGAGCGCGCGCGGCGACAAAATTTTTAATCACTACGACAAAGCGTTGGTGGTGGACGAACTGCGTCAGGCGACGTTGGTGCGGCAGGTGTATAGCGCGCGGCAGCTTTACGAAGTGATGACGGAGTTTTGGAACGATCACTTTAACATCAGCGTGGAGAAAGGCGATTGCTGGTTTTTGAAAACGGTGGATGACCGCGAGGTGATTCGCAAACACGCGATGGGGAAGTTTCACGATTTGGTGTCGGCGAGCGCGCACTCACCGGCGATGATGATCTATCTGGACAATCAAGCGAATCGCAAAGGTGCGCCGAATGAGAATTACGCGCGTGAGCTGATGGAACTGCACACGCTCGGTGTGAACGGCGGTTACTCACAGCGCGACGTGATGGAGTTGGCGCGATGCCTGACAGGTTGGACGGTGAAGGAACATTGGTGGAAGGGCGACTTCACCTTTGACGAAAAGATTCACGACACAGGAACAAAAACTGTTTTGGGTTTGACGCTGACGAATGAGGGGCAACGTGAAGCGGAGCGGGTGATTGAAGTATTGGCGACTCATCCCAACACGGCACGATTCATCGCCACCAAACTCGCGCGGCGATTCTTTGCCGATGCGCCGCCGCAGGAGTTGATTGAGAAGGCGGCGCAAGTATTTTTGAAAACGGATGGCGATATTCGATCTGTGTTGCGCGTGATTTTGTTGG
>JACRLA010000335.1 GCA_016215145.1 Chloroflexota bacterium | reverse complement strand
AGCGACGTATTCATTAAGAATCGATTCAATGGATTCAGATGGATCGTAATGTTCGGCTTCCCAGCGCTCAATCGGAAAAGTTTCCATAGAGGGCGATTCTTCGGTGATAATTTTTTGCAGACGCGCGCTGTAAGCGTGTTTCTCCATGTTACGCAATCGGGCGACGATCTGGTGCGGCGACATCTTGCCCGATGGTTTGGGACGACGAAGCTTCTCCGGGGTGACGGCGCGCGCGGCTTGAGCGATCTCGTCGGGGATCGATTCGAGTCGATCTAATAGTCGGGCGCGGTAGTCGTAGAGTTGATCCATGTCCATTAGACACGCGGTGTTTTTTGAAACACCGCGTGTCTTGATCTATTTCTTCATCGGCGCGGTCTTGTTGAATCGCACGCGCATCATTTGACTCAGATGTTCCCAAGTATGCCCGATTGTGTATTCTGCTAGCCACTGTGCGCTAATGGCACCGCGCATGGGATGTTGACCCACGCGCGACCAATCGGCGTTTTCGAGCAAGGCGACTTCTTGAGCGCGGGCATCCACAAAATCGGCGAGCAGTTGTTGGATGGTGACTTTTGACGTTGCTTGTTGCTTCATCTGCTCGGCTTCGTCGAAGATCACCAGTTGCGGATTATCTTCTTCGACAATGCGCTTGATACGCAGAAGAAAAACATGGCGCTCTGCCATTGCGATGTGCAGCATACATTCCCACGCCGACCATTCATTCTCGGCAGGTTTCCACATCGCCATGTCTTCCGGGATCGCATTCACTTCGTGCGTGAGTTGATGCGATTGAGCGCGGAGCATTCGTAAGGTGTAGTTGTCGGGTTTCATTAGAGTGTCCTTTTCAATTTGTGAGACCCTTCGGGTTTTCGCGGTGTATGCGACTCGAAGGGTCTGTGTCTTACAACAAGTTAATAAACTGCGGCAAGTATTCTGCCAACGGAGTCGCGTTGCCTTTTGCTTTTCGTTCCAGATATTGCGTCACGGCTTTGATGATGGTTGGCATGATCAAAATATGTTTGGTGCGCCGCTCGTATAACGCAAAGGCATCGCCGGAGCCGGGGATGATTCGATTCATAAAGACGACGGTTGCGCCGTAGTTAAAAAGTTCGGCGAGCTGCAGCGCCCACGATGGATGGATGGCACGGAGCTCATCAGGCAGAATTAAATCTTTCGCCTTTGACGCGGTGGCGGTAACCACTTGCGGATTCTGAGCGATCACGTTATCCAGCATCGCTTGGCAAAAATCGTGAATGACGAGTCGAAGAATATGTTCACGATCATCGGCGAAGGGCCACGGCGCACTCTCGCCCACGGCTTTGCGCGGCACGATGATCGAGTAGGCGCGATCCCCCACTTTGATTCCAAATGAGTGCGTGGTCGGGTAAGCGAGATTGGGATGAATGATCAACTCGCCCGGCGCGTCGCCGAACACTTCGCGCAAGAATGAAGTGAAATCAACATCCTTAATATGTTTCTGCACAGCCTCCGCCGATTCGTGCCACACAGCGTCATGTTCTTTCCAATATGAATCTAAATTTGCTGTCGCCGAAAAATTGTTAAGCCGTTCGCTGAATGATTCATCATCGGCGAGGGCGCGGGCGAAAAAAGCGGACACTTCGATTCCGCTGTCGAGATCGTTCTGGATGTGAGTCGCTGCGTCGGCTTGGTTCAAGGACTCAACATATTTCCGCAATGACGCCGCCTCGTGATGCACCCCGCGCGGCAATGGCTTTTGTTCCGTCTCAACCCACGACGTGGCGGCGAGAACGGCAGAGGTGTTGCGGATTCGAGAATCGATCAGAACTTTGAGAGTCGTCATCAATTAATAGGGTGGTTGGGTGGTTAGATGGTTTGGTGGTTGGAGATCGCGTCCTAACCACCTAACAACCCAACAACCAAACCACCGAATCATCTAGCTCATCACTTTTCCGCCGTCCACATTAAACGCCTGACCCGTAATATATTTTGATTCATCGGAACAAAGAAAAATTACGAGACCCGTCACATCATCGGGTTCGCCGAGTCGGGCTTGCGGAATATCTTCCATCCATTTTTTCATCTGCGTTTCGTTTTGTCTTAAGTGTGATGTCATCTCGGTGATGATCACGCCGGGGCAAACGGCGTTGACGCGGATATTATAAGCGGCAAACTCTCGCGCACACTCGCGCGTGAATCCGACGAGTCCGGTTTTGCTGGCGACGTACGCGGCGCGATCACGCAAGCCCGCGGCGCGTCCGGCAATCGAAGAGATGTTGACGATGACGCCGCCCCCTTGTTCCTTCATCGCCCGCCCCACCGTTTGCGAGCAGAGAAACGCGCCCTTAAGATTCACGTTGAGGGTGCGATCCCACGCCCACTCGTCCATCGTCAGGATCGATCCAGTGGGCTCCACTCCAGCATTGTTGATCAACACATCCACGCGCCCGAACTTTTCGATGATCTCGTAGTGCATCGTTTGCACGGCTAATTTATTAGATACGTCGGCGACGATGTTGATCGCTTCGCCGCCCGCTTTTTTGATCTCAGTGGACGCCGCCTCTGCCGTGTCGGGGTTGATGTCGTTGACGATCACTTTTGCGCCCAACTGCCCAAAGCGCAAGGCAATTGCTTTGCCAATGCCGCGACCCGAGCCGGTGATTAAAACTATTTTATCTTTCATCAGTGTATAAGGTGGCGCGTATTGCGTAATGCGTGATACGGAATACGGAATACGGAATACGAATCACGGTTTTAAAATCTCCCAGAGTATCTTAGGGCTAAACGCCTGCATCGGATCCGTTTCACCGAAACAAATTCCTAAACCCGTTTCGCGGATGAATGTGTTATCTGCGCCGCGCCCGAAGTTGCGATGGAGCATGAGCCTATTGTAAAACAGATCGCGCATCACGGTGATGATCTTGAAGTAATGAAGGAAGCGATCATTCAGTCGGCGCGGGTACTCTTTGAGTCCTTCGATTGAGAACTCGCGAGCGTTGATAATGCACTCGGCGGCGATCTGCCCCGACTCTAACGCATAATCAATGCCCTCACCAGTGAAGGGGTTGACCAAGCCAATCGCTTCACCGACTCCAATTGCGCCGTTGACCATGAGTGTCGAGCTTTGAAAATCAACGCGCAAAGGGTAGCCTTTGATCGGGCTTACAGGTTTGGCATCTCGAATCATCTCGCGCACGCGCGGATGATCGCGGTAGAATTTTTCGAGCAGGGTGCGCGGCGATGTTTCTTTTTCCCCAAAATACCCCGCGCCGATGTTGGCCGTTGTGGGCGATGTGGGGAACATCCAAGCGTAGACAGGGAGCGGGACGTGATCGAAATAAAATTCCAACTGGTCGGAGAGCGGTGGTAAGTGTTCGAAGTATTGGCGAGCCGCCACCATGAGAGTCGGTTTGCGCGGCAAGAGTCCGAGTCGGGTTAAGAATCCGGTTGCCGCGCCAGTGGCGGCAACAATTAATTTGGTGTGGATCGTGTGATCGCGTCCTCTGATTCCGATCACCCGATCCGCATCTTTAATTACGTCGGTTACGTCGAAGTTGTAAAATTTTGCACCCGCTTTGAGCGCGCGTTTTTGAATCACGTTGTCGAGAATCAGGCGCGGCGCGATGAGGGTGTAATGAGGCAAGCCGTTCATGCGTGGCACGGCGGCGCGGCAGAGTTGGCTGGAGGGGGTGTAGAAATCTAAATGATTAATGATT
>JACRLA010000088.1 GCA_016215145.1 Chloroflexota bacterium | reverse complement strand
CCACTACTGCCACCGCCACCACTACAATCGCGCCGACGATGAAGTATTGTTGCTGCTGTGATTGGCGTTGTCGCCGTTCTCGTAATTCTTTTCGTTTGCTCACGTTCTGTCCTCCAGAATTTTTTTGGTTAAGACACCGAGTGTTTCAAAAACACTCGGTGTCTAAGTTTCAATGTTGATTAAGCCATTCTATCATGTCGTTGAAGACGATCTGCTTCTCCGGCTCGTTGTGAATCTCGTGATAGAGACCCTCGTATCGTTTAAATTTTTTATCGGGGATGCCGACTCGCTGAACGAATTCCTCACTGCCTTTGGGATCGATGAGACCGTCACTGCCCCCGTGCAAGAGGAGGACGGGCAACTTGAATTCCGCCGCGTGGGCAAACGCATAATCCGAAGCATTCATGATCTCCACAAAAAGCTTGGCGCTGATCACGCCGCTTCTTAATGGATCGGCGCGATACGCGTCGCGCACGGCTTGATCGCGCGAGATGGTGTTGATGTCGAGATTTACTTTTTGGCTGAAGGATGGAATCAAGTTTGCCATGCCCCGACCCAGCGCCACCTGAAACGCCGACGGCTGAAAGGCGAGCCGCAGTTGCGATCCGGAGACCATCACACCCGTAATTCCATCGGCGCGGCGCAGAGCGTAATTCAACGTGATGTTGCCGCCCATGCTGTGCCCGTAGAGAAATAATTTTTTATTCGGCTGATCTTTTTTGGCGTCGGCGATGACCAAACTCAGATCATCGAGCAGTTGGTTATAGGATGGCGTGTGACCGCGCGTGCCGCCACTCTTGCCCTGCCCACGCCAATCGTAAGCGTAGAGCGAATAGCCCGCCTCATTTAACGCCTTGCCAACATGGGCGTAACGACTCGAATGATCGTCAAAACCGTGCGTCAGCACGATGATCGCCTTCGGGTTTTCCACTTTCCAACTTTGCGTAAACAATTCAATTCCGTCTTTTGTTTTGATCATCTCAATCTCCAGTCTCCAACTTCGCACTTCGAACTTCTCACTTCCAACTTCCCACAACCCATTATAATTCCATCGGAGACCCATTATGAGCCGAACCGCACTCTTTGAAGGATTAGTGTTTGATGAAGACAGACGCACACTCGCCACGACTCGCGTGGGCGATGAGGCATTTTACATTGTGGATGACGCTGGCTTTAAACGTCATGTGCCTGCCGAAGAAATTGATCGGGTGATCTTGAGTCAACTGCGCGGGCAGATTTTGGACAACAAGCAAGCCGTTGCCGAAGGCGCGATGAAGATGATGGGCGCGGAAGATCTGTTCACGAAGGCGATGATCGATTCATCGTTGAACAACATTGACGAGAATTTTAGAAAACTGATGGACGTCGGCTTGCCCGAATCGGCGCGGCAGTGGTTGGGCATGTTGGGTTTCAAGATCACGGTGAACTATCACGGCGAGGTGGTGGATACGAATTGGCCCAGTGCGGCGAGTGGTGAAGAATGAAGGGGGTGAGCGGGGTGAAGGGGATGAACGGGCGACTCTCCCTTTCATCCCCTTCATCCCCTTCACCCGTTCAATAATATGGCAACATTAAATCTCGAAACCCTCTCCGCCATCATCGGCGGCTACCACGGCGCGCCGTTTGACGTTCTCGGGGTTCATCCCATCGCCGGCGGCATGGTCGTGCGGACGTTTCAACCGCAGGCGAAAAGTGTGAGTGTAATTATCGGAAGTGAGTCACACGCGACAGAAAAAATTCACGACGATGGTTTTTTTGAATTCAACACCAAGTCTCACAAAGATTTTTTCAATTACCAATTACTAATTACCCTCCCCGACGATCAGACTTACACCCTCGAAGACCCTTACCGCTTCTCACCCGTGTTGAGTGAAGACGATCTCTTTCTCTTCAACGAAGGCAATCACTTTAAACTCTACGAAAAATTTGGGGCGCAGTTGATGGCGCACGAAGGAATCGCCGGTGTGAGCTTTGCCGTGTGGGCGCCGAATGCCGAGCGGGTCAGCCTGATCGGCGACTTCAACAATTGGGACGGGCGGCGGCATCCCCTGCGTCCGCGCGGGGCGAGCGGCGTGTGGGAGATTTTCATCCCGCATCTGCGCGCCGGTGATCTCTACAAGTATGAGATCAAGACTCGCTATCAAGGTTACGTCGCCAGCAAAGCCGATCCGTTTGGATTTGGATCGGAGATGCGCCCCAGCACGTCTTCGGTGATTTGCGATCTTCGCTTCGACTGGCACGATGAGGGGTGGATGCGGACTCGGCAGGTGAGGCAGAGTCTTAATTCGCCCATCTCCGTTTACGAAGTGCATTTGGGATCGTGGCGGCGCAAAGATGGAAATGAATTTTTAAATTATCACGAACTCGCCGATCAATTAATCGGATACGTGAAAGAGCAAGGCTTCACGCACATCGAGTTGCTGCCGATCACCGAACATCCCTTTGATGGATCGTGGGGCTATCAATCGCTCGGTTACTTCGCGCCCACGTCGCGCTTTGGTTCGCCGGCCGACTTCGCTTATTTTGTTGACCAAGCTCACCACAACGGAGTCGGCGTCATCGTGGATTGGGTGCCGGCTCATTTTCCGAAAGATGGTTTTGGTCTGTCGTTCTTCGATGGCACACATCTCTACGAACATTCCGATCCGCGCTTGGGCGAACATCAAGATTGGGGGACGTTGATTTTTAATTTTGGGCGCAATGAAGTGAGCGAGTATTTATTGAACAGTGCCTTGTTCTGGCTCGACAAATATCACATTGACGGGCTGCGCGTGGACGCGGTGGCTTCGATGTTGTATCTCGATTACTCGCGCAAAGAGGGCGAGTGGCTGCCGAATAAATTTGGCGGGCGCGAAAATTTGGAAGCGGTGGCGTTCATCAAACGCTTCAACGAACTGACGCATTTAAATTTCCCCGATGTGTTGACCTTCGCCGAAGAATCTACAGCGTGGCCGATGGTCTCGCGCCCGACGTACATCGGCGGCTTGGGCTTTGATCTTAAATGGAACATGGGTTGGATGCACGATATTTTGGAGTATATGCACGAGAACCCGATCCATCGTCGCTATCATCACAACAGTTTGACGTTCTCGTTGCTCTACGCCTTCACCGAAAATTTTATTTTGCCGCTCTCGCACGACGAAGTGGTGCATGGCAAAGGCGCGTTGCTGGCTAAGATGCCGGGTGATATGTGGCAGAAGTTTGCCAACTTGCGCGCGCTGTATGCGTATATGTTTGCCCACCCCGGTAAAAAACTTTTATTTATGGGCGACGAGTTCGGTCAGTGGAACGAGTGGAACTTTGATCAGTCGTTAGATTGGATACTGCTCGACTTCGAGTCGCATCGCGGTTTGCAAAAATGCGTGAGTGATTTAAATAAATTGTATGTGAGTGAAGCGGCGCTGCACGAAATTGATTTTACTTGGGAAGGTTTTCAGTGGATTGACTTTCACGATGTGGTCAGTTCGATTGTCACGTTT
>JACRLA010000087.1 GCA_016215145.1 Chloroflexota bacterium | reverse complement strand
CGTTGACTGATCACGCCGATCATTACGCCGAAAATTAAGATCACGGCGCGATCCATGTAACCCAATCGGGCGTAGACGATTGCCGCCACGACGATCACGATGACGGCGACCCATCCAAGAATCTGCAACAAGTTGAATCGAGAAGCTTTCGCGGCGGATGAATCCGTTGGACTCGACGCTTCTTGTGTCACCGTTCCGGCGTGTTCCATCTCCCACACCAAATAGCGCGTGCCAATGAACGCGCCAATGGCTAAACCGAGTCCCATCGCCAAACCGTTCATGGCGAAGGCGCTCGTGCCGCTAAAGAACCCGCCGATGTTGCAGCCGCGCGCGATTGCCGCGCCCACGCCCAACAACACGCCGCCGATCAATCCCTTTGCTAACTCGCGCTTGGGTCCCACACGAATCGCAAATTGACCGGCGAGCATCGCCGCCGCCATCGCGCCAATTAACAACCCGAGATTCAACACCGAGCCGGAACGCAACAACGGCGGCAACGCTTTAGTGCTGACGATGCCCAACGGATTCAAAATCGTGTCGCCCCAATTGAGAACGCCATCCAACGTGGTGAAAGGTTGATAGAACAAAAAGAGGAAGACGTTGACCACGCCGATGAGCAGCCCACCGACCCAGGCTGGCCATTGTTTACTGAACAGCAGTTGAAAATCTTCAAAGAGAGTCATGTTCGCGCCTTCACTTGACCGCTAACGTCCGAATGTATTTGAGAATGTCTAAACGTTGTTCCTTCGTCAGCACCAATTCCCACGGCGGCATGTCGCTGCCTTTGCCGGACGAGATCGTTTTATAAAGTTCGTCGTCGCTCTTGCTCGCCGTGATTGTCAAATTGAGTCCGGCTTGGGTGCGTAACGCGCCCACCGAGGGACCGTCTCCTAACCCTTTAAGTCCATGACACTTGGCGCAGTTGTTCATAAACATTTCTTGCGAACTTCCGGCGGCAGGCGCGGCGGGTGTGCTTTCGCCGCAGGCAGCACTGAGGATCATGGTTGTTGCTAAGACGAGAAAAAAGATTCCGGTTCTTATGCTGTTTGCTTTCATGTAGTGTCTCCAAACGCAAATTGGTAATTTGCGCAACCAGTCATTGCGAGTCTTCGAGAAGCAATCTCCAAACGCGACCAGGATTGCTTCGCAAAGCATGCCCTGAGCGAAGTCGAAGGGTGCGCTCGCAATGACGGAATGGCTGAGTAGTTACTACCGATGTGGGTTCACGCGGCGAATTTAACGTTAGTCGTCGCTTCGCCGATTTTGTTTAAATGATTGGTGACCACAACGCGCAGCACGGCTTCTTGACTCGCCTTCAACTTAAAGGCGAGCAAGGGGCTGTCGGAGGTGGAGCTGTTGAGCTCAAAAACATTGATGCGCTCAGTGCCGTAAAATACTTCTACCGTCTTCACATAGACGGCAGGTACGTCACGCACAAACCGTTCAAACGGCGTCTTGGCGTCCTCTACCAATTTCAATCCTGTTGTGGAATCGTGGCGTATCTTGATCTTCGTTTCAATAATGTCACCCTTTTTGATCTGCTCGGGCAACCGTACTTGAACGTCAAACTCGCTCATATCAACAGCCTCCTAAACTGATCTTCAACTTTTTGCTGGCGACCCACTTGCCATGTTGCGAACATTCGGCGATCACAAAAATTTCGGCGTCGCCGCCATCCATGCGCAGCTGGGTTGAGATGTGCGCCAATCCGTTAGCGGGCGTGAAGTGAAAAACGCCTTTGCTCACCACCGGGTCTTTAAAGTTGAGTATCTGAATGTTTTTGATGTAGTGATCGGCTTCCATCGGGTGCGCCAGTGAGACGATCATCGGGACATTCGCCCCGTCTTCGGCGATGGTTGGCAGGCGTATCTCCATCAGATGTTGTTTCTCTAAATCGGTGGGCGCGGCGGGGTCTTTGATCTTTTTGAAGAACTCTAACCAATCAGGCGGATCGGCCGAGACGCTCCCGACTCCCCACATCGCCGCCGCGCCGCCGATCCCCAATGCGGCTGCTGCCTTTAAAAACTTTCGCCGAGTCATGAATATTTCATTCGACATAGTCAACTCCTCGTCTTAGTAAACCTAAAGACTTCCGAAGTCTACGAGACTTCGGAAGTCTTTGGTTATTAATTACTCGCCGCGCAATCACCTTTGGCATTTGTCGCCGCAGTGTTCTTCACAGATTTAACATTCTCTTGGGTAAGAAATTGCACGCCGCAGAAGTAAGGCGTCCACTGCACGCCGTTTGTGCCGAAGCCAACCTTCACGCTGGCGATCTTCTCGACTTTTTTCGCGGTCGCGTTCCAACGGAACATAGTCAATGTATCGCCGAGACGGTCACCGCCCACCGCAAAGCGTCCATCGGCTGACCATTGCACATTGTGCGGGGCTTTGCCGCCGCCCAGAATGTTCTCGATGAGTTTCATACTGGTAAGGTCAATGATCGAATACCAATCATCGGTGCCATCGTTCGTCGCAATCGCTACAGGTTCGCCGAGTGGATGCGGGTAGGCGGTGTTCGTGGATTTACCGGTCGTCACGATGTTCAAGACTTCGAACGTCTTTAAATCCACCAGCGCGAGTTTGCCGCCAGCACCGAGACCGATCATCGCCACTTTGTCCATCGCAAAGTTGATATTGCCGGGACCGCTCTTGGCGTCAAAGGTAATCTTCTTGACGATCTCCTGTTTGGCGATGTCAATGATCGCCGTGAAATCATTCGGCGGCGAAGAGGCAAAGATATACTTGCCATCCTTGGTGCCCTTCAATCTGCCGCAGCGATCACACTCAATCGTCTTGACGATTTTCCCTTCCGCAATGTCGAGCACATCCACGTTGCCCTGCCCTTGATGCCCAACAAAGGCGAACTTGCCATCGTACGATTGAATTACATCGCGCGCAGTGTGACCGTTCGTCTTGACCTTTTTGATTTGCTTAAATTCTTTGGTGTCGAGGTAATAGACGTAGCCGCCCTTGGGGTTGAGGTCGCCACACAGCATCAAATCGGCATTGATCGGACTCCACGAACAGTGAAACGGATCGTCGAAATCGGTTTTGATCTCCGCCACGACTTCGTCGGTGAAGCTGTCAATCACCGTCATCACATTGTGATCGCCTTTGCCTTCGGATTGGTGATTGATGAAGACGTAGCGCATACCGGGCGCCGTCCAAGGGTGATGCGGTTGCGCGGCATTGATTTTGATCATCTTGATGATGGGGTTGGATTTTTCGGGGTCAACCACTGCCACCATGCCATCGTCCTGCACGGGGATGTAAAACTTGCCGCGCGTCATACCCTTGAGCAGATCGGGTTGCGATGGATACGTGCGGGCATCGGCATAATAGATCTTTGGGGACGCCGCCACTGCTGTGGCAGTGGGCGCTATAGTGGGCGCCGCCGTGGGTGCGGGCGCAACCGTGGGGGCTTGCGTGGTGGGAGTCGCGCAGGCAGCCAGCACGGACATCAATACCGTTGCGCGAATCAAATTAATAACGACAACTTTGATCTTCATGGATCATCTCCTCCAAATTTTTCTAGAATCTCCTCATCATGATCCGACAGCGTTGCCCGTCAGGTTCTCCTCAACCCGATAAGAACGCTCTGCGTGAAACTTAAATTTGTAAGGGCATCACCTCCATGACGTTTGATTAGTGGGGCGCGTTGCTCCAACCATGAGACTATCTACAACCCTGATCTTCAAAACCCGGATCAGGGTTGGGGAATTGGCGATTCGATTGTGATTTTATTCTTGTAGGCGGCGGAGAACGATTGATTCACTCAGGCGCGACTCGGTGCTTTGCACTATCGAGTGAATCTACAACTTTTGTGGCAGTGATGTCTAGGAAAATTAGCGGAAATTTGAGGAAGTCTTTTGAGATTCTCGCTCTAACAGTGTCTTCACCGAATCAATTGCGCGATCAATGTAGTTTCGCACTTGGCGCGGCGAGACATCTAACACTTCGGCGGCGGATTCGTGCGTGTAACCTGCCATGATCAGCTTGAGTGTGTAGTAGTCGGCAACAGTGGAGGGCAGTTGTCGCCGCCGTTTGTGACGCATGGCGCGATCCCGGATGGATTCGAGTGGCGGCAGCAGGTCGGGTGGCGGCGACATCGAATCGAGGACCGAGGCAAGTTGTTGTTGAAATGCTTGCGCCGGAGGAGTCTCGTTACGATGGATCGAAGGGAGTGTTGAGAGCGTGCTGTCTTCACGCGAGAGGAGGGCGGCGAGTCGATCTGGGCGGTTGTAGGCGTAGATCGCTTCGCGCAGTTCTTGACGATTGATAGAAGGAAGTGAGCCGCTTAATAGTGATTCAAATTCGCGCTGCAGAGATTGTTCCTGCATGGTCAGCTCTTGCACTTCGGCGTTGAGCGCGGCGAGTGTTCGTTCGGTTTCCTCGCGTCGCTGCGCTTGTTCAAACGCCGTGCCAAGATAGGCGGAGAGGGTGGAGACCCACACCCGCTCTTCGCGATCGTAGCCTTCGCCCATGCCGCGCTCGCCTAACAAAAGATAGCCAACTGTTTGACTCTCTACCATGATCGGTTCGGCTAACACCAGACAATCCCAGCGAAAGCGTTGCTGTGGACCATTGTGTTCGGTGGATCTTAAGTTTTGCAATAATCCATCGGATGAGGTTTTGATGGGCAAACACTGGTTGAGGTGTTCACGATCTGTGGAGGCGCGGATGACGAGCTGTTCGTTTTCGTATAAGGCGATGCAGGCGGTGGAGGCGCCTGTCAGTTCGGCAAGGCGGTTGACGAGGGCGCGCATTTGCTCATCTAATTGCCCACTCAACATGCGCGCTTCATTGACCAAACTGCTCATCTCGCCGGGCAGGGCGCGCATCTGTTTGAAGAATAGATTGTCTCGCCAACTTCTGGATCGCTCGGCTAGTAAATGGGTGAAGACTGAAAGACCGACGACGGCGATGAAGGTGATCGTCGGGGCGTCAAAGTTGAACGCCGATGCCAAGTTGTAGGTGGAGATGACGGTCACCATGTAGACCAGGGCGATCCCGCCTACCGTCAGGGCATTGAGGTAAAAATCTTGCCGCACCCAACGCCCAGCCATGAAGGCGTTGTGATAGGCAATGGCATATGCGAGCAAGGCGGATGCCGCAAGCGGAATGCTGTCGCCGATCATCAATCGCGTGGTCGGAGTCCAATCAACCATCATCCATGTTACTGTGACGGGCCAATACAATACGCCGAGGACTAACAAGGATATGAATGCGGCTAACACCGTGTAGCGTTTTCTCAATGTGCGATCGGCCGCCTGCTGCCGCAACTTCCAGGCGGTGTAGAGGGCGCTTCCGCCAACGCCGATGGTGAAGAGTGTGATCGGCAGCACCAGTTCGGGCGGCAACAATGTGTGCCGCGAAAAACTCCAGGGACCAAACGCCCAAGCGAGACTCAGCAAGCCGCACACACCGTAAGCCGAGTAAACGTTAACTTGTTGAAGTCCGCGCCGTGCGGGTGAAAGCAGCGCGGTGGTGAGGTGCATCCAGATCGGTAGAGGGACTAAAGAGAACCAACCCAAATAGCGCCGCCACAAGTGACCGATCTGATCGGCGGGGATGAACAAACATAAAACGGTGTGGAGAAAATAGGCGGAGAGGGCGAACAAACTAAGAATAGCTAAGCGCGAGGGGAAACTGCGCGGGGCGCGACTCACTAAGTACGCTCCCAGCCATGTGCTGAGAACGAAACCAATGCCGCTCACTAAATGCGCGATGGTGGCGTAAGGGAATATCTTGTCCATTGCTCCTCTCCTCAGAGCAAACTACGGGCAGCCGATTCTATTGAGTGAGTAATTCTACCAGTAAGCGCGAGTCGTATTGTGATTATTAAAACAAAAGAGCGCAACTCTCGCCGCGCCCTTCCCTTTGTTCCTTTTCTTTCCCCCGTTTTCTTTTTAAACCCTCCACTTCGCCATCATCGCTTCTTTCTCGGCGGCGGCGCGCACTTTGCCGAGTCGCTCCACCACTTCCGGTCTGCCGTCGCCCGCTTTTAATTCCTCTTCCAGACCCATCATTGCTTCGATCACTTGCGGCGTCAATTCGGCGATGCGGCGTTTAACGGCGGTGTTCCGTTCTTCGTCATCTTCAATGGATAATAATTCGTTGATCAATTTTATCTCAGGGGGCGCCGAATCGCGGATGGTGGACATGATGAGGTCGCCAATCTGTTTCAGCCGCGCGGCTAATTCTTTTTTGCCTTGCTTCGTCGCCGCTTCGTAATTTTGATTCAGGATCGCCATGAAGGTGTTGTCAATGGCGGGCAGGGCTTCCATAAGCGCTTGCTTCATTTTGTCGGGCGGGGCGTTGACCAACGCTTGCAAGATAGAGGCGGCTTGTTGCCCTTGCTGCTGTGCCACCTGATCCACTTGCCCGACGGTTTCTAAAATCATCTCGCGTAGTTTCTGCAAACGCTCGCGCTCTTTGTCGTCGGCTTGATTCGCTTTCTGAGTCAACTTCATATAGAAGTTGTAGTCTACGAGCGGGCGGGCGAGTGTGACCAATGCCGTGACTCGCGATTCGTCTTTGGCTTCGATCACCATGTTG
>JACRLA010000356.1 GCA_016215145.1 Chloroflexota bacterium | reverse complement strand
ACATTGCCCGCCATATCCAATACGCCATAAATGCTTGCGCCGCTTGGATATTTTCCAACTTCGGTGGTGTCGCCAACGTTGCCATCGGAATTCAATTTACTCTGATCGGGTGTATTTCCCCAAGGATACGTGCGCCCATCTGTGCCACGCGCCGCCTTTTCCCATTCGGATTCGCTGGGCAATCTGCGCCCTGCCCATTTGCAATAAGCGTTTGCATCATTCCATGAAATATAAATAACCGGATAGTAAGCGTATAGCGTGTTGCCATAATAACTCGTGCGTGTGTAAGATTTTGTTTGGCTTGGCGCAGAACATACACCTGATTTGACACACAAGGCATACATCGCATTTGTCACTTCAAACTTATCAATCCAAAAAGCATCAAGTGTTACGGTATGAGCGGGTTTCTCGTCATTCGATCCAGAGTCATTGCCCATCGTGAACGAGCCTGCCGGCACATACACTTGTGCCATGCCGTCAATTTTTGAAACTTGAGTTGAGCCAATGCTGAGCGTTAGAACTGACATAACCGTTAAGTTTGGCGCATCTGTCTTAAATGCAATTGCCGTTGGAGTTTCTTGCGGAATGACGGCGTTGGTAGCATACAAGATGAGACCGCCAAAGATGATGAAAAAAGCCAAAGCGATTGTGTAAAAAGTGAATGCTCTTATGCCCAAAATAATTTGCGGGCGTTTGCTCAAGACTTCCGAAGTCTGCGAGACTTCAGAAGTCTGTCGTTGCTCTTCCTTCTGTTCTCGCGTTAAACGATCTTGCTCCGCTTTTTCTTTTGCCAGCCGTTCTGCTTCTGCTTTCTGTTTCGCTAATCGCTCGTGTTCAGCCTTTTCTTTCGCCAGCCTCTCATCTTCGATCTTTTGTTTAGCGAGTCGTTCCGCTTCCAACTTTTCACGCGCTAATCGTTCTTGTTCTGCTTTCTCTCTTGCGCGCCTCTCCGCTTCAATACGCGGATTCTTGGCAAGGACAATCCTTCCTTCCACATCCGCAAAGATTCTGGGATTCTGATTCGCGGTCTGTTTAATAACACGCTCGTAAGCGTATTCATACAATTCAGTAATTGACACGACGCCATCATGATCGCGATCCGCTTCGCCCGTTTTCAACCCCTCAACCAAGTAACGCGAAAAGAAGGATTGAAAACCTTCGCCTGTGCGTTCACTTCCTTCAAATGAAAATTGGATCGCATTTGAAGCAGTCAACACAACTCGTCCAGAGCCGCCAATCTGTGCTTGGGTATCAACAATCGCAGGCGCCCCTCTGCGAAGCAACCCCTTCGTAAACGCGCCGCTAAAACAACAGTCAAGCACAATCACTTGCCGCGCGCGACATTCAAGCATCAAGTCCTTTAGGAACGATGCTGATGTTGCTGTTGGTTTCCACGAACCAAATTCAGTATCTTGGGCAGTAAAATACAAAGCACCCGAATCATCCGTAACGCCGTGTCCTGAAAAATAGAAGAACAACAAATCATCACGCAACCGCCGCGCGAAAAATTTGTCTACAGACTTTTCAATTTGATACTTTGTAGCGTTTAGAAGGGGAACAACTTCATCGAACCCACCGATTTGAGGATCGCGCAACACACGCGCCAGCGATTCCGCATCTTGAGGTGGCGCGATCAATCGGCGCAATTCTGCGTCTTTGTAATCACTATTGCCGATGATCAGCGCGTATTTGCCTGCCATGGGTTCACCCAGACCCGAAGGGTTTCCAAAACCCTTCGGGTCTCGTCCTCATTTATCCAGTGTCTTTACAATTTTGGCAACTAACTTTTCGATCTCGGCTGATGAAGTTGTCAGTGGATCAAATTCGGCTTCCACATTTTTCTTGCCCACCACCACTTTAATTTTAACAGGCGTGATAGGTCGCCGCTCCGTCCATCCCTTAATCAACGCCACCACTTGCGGGATGAGAGTCGGCGCAAGCGTGACGATCATCTGGTTAAAAAGAATCAACTCCGCCGACTTCGTTCCGGCGGGCGCGTCGCCGCCCTTCGCCATCTCCGCCGACTCGACATTCAACTCTTTAATCTCGTCGCGTAGTTGTCGCGTCAAACGATCCAATTCTTCGGGGTCGCTCTCGCCTAAATCAAGATGAATTGCAAGTTGTGTAGTGGGTTGATTTGGCATAGTATTGTCCTTGTTTATCTTGTATACGGTTGAATGATCTGCAATCCTGCAACAACGGCATAATGCTTTTGATTAAACGTTATCAACGAGCAACATCGCTCCCCCGTTGTTCAGCCCGCTCTCTTAATTGACGCGCAAATACCACGCTATCTCCAATATCAGTGCGGTCAGCCCACAAGCCAACTAAATTTGATTGCAAAAGATCGCGCGCAGTCATCTGGCGCGGCGTAGATTTAGGAGTAGTCATTTTTTGACGTTGCTTCAGATACCCAATAAAATCCAGCACTTCAATCCAACGTTCATGATCCAACGCCAGCAAAGCATTGAGGATCGCCTTCTCAGTGATAAGTTGTGAGTTCATTTAGCACGCTCCTTCCGCTTCTCAATTATACGCTGATGTTTAGGGAACAAAAAACAGATTGCTCCGATGCACCTGCTCCCCCTCCACCCCCAACGCCTTTAGCACTTCATCCGGTCTGCCGGTTGCCCCGTCACGCGCGGAGAGTTTCATCACTAAAATATTTTCTTCAACGGATAACGACTCAATGAGCGGGCGCAAGTCATAATGTTTGCCGCGTCGCTCGCGCATAATGCTATCTTGAGATAAAAGCTCACGCGCGCGCGACGCAAGATCAACGGTGACGCCGCCACTCACGGTGACGCGGTATTCGGCGGCGACCACTTGTGTTTGCAGTGGCGGCAGCCGCTCGTCCACTTCGTTCAACGAAAGAATCTGCATCCCCGGCGGCGTGGCGCGATCTAAATCTTTTTTAGCTTGCTCAAGATCAATGTGAGTCTCAAGCCACACATCCATCACTTCGCACTCGCTAGTGATTCCTAATGGCAGCGCTTCGGCAAGATTCATTTTGGGTTGCGGGTTGAAGCCTTGCGAATAGGCAAGCGGCAACCCGGCGCGGCGCAGCGTGCGTTCTAACGTGCGATGCAGATCGAGATGACCAATGTATTTAAGTGAATCGGTTTTGGTGAAGGTGAGGCGGAGACGCATATAAATCAAACATCAAACCTTTGAACGCTGATGTCGCTGATCTTTGCTGGCGCACGCTGATTATTTTGGCTCTCCCGTTTTAATGGGAAATCAGGAACTTGTCATTCCGAGCGGTGTTGTTCCGCGAGGAATCTCTGGGGCAACCCAAGAGATTCCTCGTCGCAAAGAACGCTCCTCGGAATGACATCTCAAGCAGTCACGTTAAATCCTGTAGAGCCATTTTTTTATATCAGCGCTTTCAGCGTTCTGCTTTTATATCGCCGCAAGAATTACGCGATGGCTTCCAACGAGACTGTGTTGCTAACAAGTAGTTGCCCGCGCAATTCTTTCGGTGTCACGGTTGGGCACTCCCACGCTTCGGCCGGCGTGTTCTGGCGCAGTTGGCTGAACTTGGGCAGGATGCCACAAGCAAAACATTGATCGCGGCAATCCACGCGAGTCTTTTCGTTTTGACTCCACTGCCAATCTTGCAGCATGAATTTCTTTTTCACTGCCGCGTCAATGTGATCCCACGCAAAAATTTCGGTCTCGGATCGTTGGCGGTAATTGTAAAAAGCAATGTCGAGATCGGCGGCGGCGAAGGCTTCGCGCCACGTTTCGTAGCTAAAGTGATCGTGCCAGGCGTCGAACTTCGCGCCACGATAATGCGCTTCGAGCAACACCTTGCCCAAACGTCTGTCGCCGCGCGAGAACCAGGCTTCAAGTTGCGTCTCAAACGGATTATTCCAATTCAACTTCAAGCCGCGCAATTGACTCTTGAGCAATGCTTGTTTCTGTTTACTCGTTTCCACATCGGCAACAGGCGACCACTGAAATGGCGTGTGCGGCTTCGGCACAAACGTACTCACACCAGCGTTCACTTGAGCGCGGTGCCCCATGATCTTTTTGCCTTCGGCGCGAACCGCTTTGCACAAATCGGCAATGGCTTGCACATCTTCTAACGTCTCCGATGGATGACCGATCATGAAATACAGTTTGATCGTGTGCCAACCCCGCGAATAAATTTCGCGCGCGGTCTCTAACACTTGTTCCGTCGGCACAAACTTGTTGATGATACGGCGCATACGTTCAGTGGCGGCTTCGGGTGCGAGTGTGAAACCGTTTCGTTTCGTATCTTTAAGTTGATCCATTAGATCAACCGAGAACGACTCGATGCGAAGTGACGGAAGCGAGACACTTAAATTTTTTCCGGCGTATCTCTCACCAATCGCTTTGACCAACGTGCTGATCTCACCGTAATCGGACGACGAGAGCGAGAGCAACGACACTTCCTCAAAACCTGTTGAGCGAATCATCTCACCGACAGCTTGCACAATTTCTTCAACGCTTCGCTCGCGCACCGGGCGCGTGACCATGCCGGCGTGGCAGAATCGGCAACCGCGTGTGCAGCCGCGCATGATCTCGATTGGGGCGCGGTTGTGAACAATGTCAATTGACGGCACAATGAATCGGGTGACGGGCGGCGGCATCACCGGCACGATCCGCTTCAACACGGTCAGCGGCGCGTCGGCGTGAGTCGGCGTCACCTTTTGAATCGTGCCATCACTGTTGTAATCCACTTTATAAAATGATGGGACGTAGAATCCTTCGAGCTGCGCGACTCGACTCAACAATTCGGTTTTGCCGCCAACCTTGCCTTGAGCTTTCCACTCGCCCACACAGCGCGCCACATCCACAATCGCTTCTTCGCCCTCGCCGATTAAAAATGCGTCAATGAAATCGGTCATCGGTTCGGGGTTGTAGCAAGCGTGACCACCGGCGATGACGAGCGGAAATTTTTCGTCACGATCTTTTGCGAGCAACGGCATGTGCGCCAGCGAAAGCAAATTGAGAACGTTGGAGTAAAGTTGTTCGTAAGGCAGCGAGATGCCGATGAGATCGAAATCGGTGAGGGCGTGTTTTGTTTCGAGCGAGTAGAGCGGGATGTTCTCGCGGCGCATCACTTCTTCCATATCTATCCACGGAGAATAAACTCGCTCGGCGAGAAGATCGTTTTGATCGTTGACGCTCTTGTAAAGAGTCATCATGCCCAGATTCGACATGCCGAGATCGTAGATGTCGGGGAACGCCAACGCGACGCGCGTTTGAATCTGCGACCAATCTTTGACGACCTGATTGTATTCGCCGCCCGCGTAGCGACCGGGTTTACTTACTGTGAGCAACACGCGATCAAGTGCGTGTTGGATTTCAAAATAATTCATGTCTGTGATTGTATCATTCGACATCTAACTTGCCATCATGTATCATCGCGCTGTGTTCAAAAAGACGCTCCCATTTTTGATTCTCCTCTTCGCCTTCTCCCTCCGCGCTTACGGTCTCCTCTCCATCCCACCCGGACTCACACACGACGAAGCCGGACACGGACACGACGCGGCGAACATTCTCAAAGGTGTCGCGCCAATTTATTTCACGGTGGGATACGGACGCGAACCATTATTCGACTACGTCAACTCGATTTTGATTTTCTTCATGGGCGCGAACATTTTGACTCTGCGTTTCGCCGCCGTTGCCTGGGGAACGATCACCCTCGCCCTCACCTATCGTCTGGCGCGCACAGCTTTTGATCGCAACACCGCCATCATCGCCCTCGCCCTCATGTCCGTTTCATTTTGGCAACTAGCGACAAGTCGGCAAATTTTGAGATCGGGAATGTTGCCTGTTGAAATAACGGTTGCGGTGATTCTGTTTTTAAAATTAAACACAAAGGCGCAAAGACGCGAAGGCGCGAAGAAAAACTTTTTACTAATCGCCGGACTCGGTATCGCCATTGCCGCAAGTTTCTACACCTACATTCCCTCTCGTATCTTATGGCTGATCTTTCCTCTCACCTTAATTACTAATTACTTGTTACCAATTACTTATCGCACGCATCACGCAATACGCAATACGCTATTCGCCTTCCTCCTCGCCTTCCTCCTCGCCTCTCCCCTCTTCCTCTACCTCTACCAACACCCCGAAGCCGAACAACGAATCGGGATGCTCAACGAACCACTCACACAATTACAAAACGGCGATCCGTCACAACTGATTAATAACGTACGCGAGTTTTTCTTCGCCTTCTTCCTCAACGGTCACGGCGATCATTTTCTTGCCTACACGATTCCCGGACACGCCCTGTTCGATCCGATCACTGCCATACTATTTATCATCGGTCTCGTCATACTGATCCAATCTCCAATCTCTAATCTCCAACTTCTACTTTGGCTTCTGCTCGGCACCATCCCTTCCCTCATCACTGGACCCGAAGCAATGACCACCCGCATCATCGGCGCGCAACCAGTCATCTACATTATTCCAGCGATAGCGATCAACAAGTTATTGGTAATTAGTAATTGGCGATACGCTATACGCAATACGCTTTACGCTTTTGTTTCATTGTTCATTCTCTCATTGTTCATTGCCACCACCCGCGACTATTTTTTCGTTTGGGGTCAATCACCCGATGTGCGCGCCGCCTATCAATCCACGACGATAGCGATGATAAAGAATCTCGACTCGCCCGCCGTGATCTCAACAGTCTATCCCTCCGCCGCGCATGATCCTTACATCGCCGAACTGATCACCGCGCAAGAGACTCGCTGGGTTGACGGGCGCACCGCCATCCTGATCCCAAACCGATCAACCTTTAAGCTGCTTGTCCCATCTTCGACACCGCTTCATCCTTCTTTTG
>JACRLA010000355.1 GCA_016215145.1 Chloroflexota bacterium | reverse complement strand
TTTTCCCCGAAGCGTTGGCAAGACCTACCGTGCTGACGATTATCGGTTTGGCAAAAAGGCTGGCGAAAAACCTGATTTGACAAGAAACCAGTTTTTCGTAGAATTGGTCATACCATCATACCAATGACCACGCCCACCGATTATCTCCCCGTTCACTCACGACGCCTCTACGAAAAAATCGTCGAGCAAATTCAATCCCAAATTGTTGGCGGCAAACTGCGCCCCGGTGATCGTTTGCCCGCCGAGCGCGACTTGGCGGAGAAGTTCCGCGTCAGCCGCACGGCGGTGCGCGAAGCGGTTAGGACTCTGCGCGAAAAAGGACTCGTCGAGGGGCATCCGGGGCGCGGCACTTTCGTGACCGATGGAACCGCCAGCGCCATGCGCGGCTCGCTCGGTTTGATGATGAAGATCGGTGGCACAAACGGCGCGTCTGACCTTGCCGAAGTGCGCGAGATTTTCGAACCGGAGATCGCCGCGCTCGCCGCAAAGAATGCGACCAAAGAGCAAATAGCCATGATGCGTGAGGCGGTTGCCGCAATGGATGAAAAGTTGGACGACGCCGAAGCGTTTGTGGAAGCCGATCTTAATTTTCATCTTGCTCTGGCGCGGTCAACGCAAAATACGTTGATCCCCTCTTTGATTGATCCCATCGTTGATCTGTTGCGCGAAGAACGCAAAGGTACTTTCCGGCGCGGCGGCGCGCTGCATGGGCAGCAACATCACAAACGCATTCTTGAAGCCATCAGCCAACGCAACCCCGAAGCGGCGCGCGTGGCGATGCGCGCGCATTTAAAGCAAGTTCGTAAGGATGGCAAAATTGATCGTTGACTCTTATCTTCAACGGATAGGGAATCGGATAAGCGGATAAAACCGTGCGGCATATCCGTGAGTCCACTGCAAAAAGCACCCGATTAACCGCAAAGGCGCAAAGAACGCAAAGAAAATAAAGAAAAACTTCGCGCTCTTGGCGTCTTCGCGGTGAGATTTGAGTTTTTTCAGCGGAGTCATTCGTGTATCCGCTTAAAATCCGTTGAAGAAAAGTACCGTCGGCTACATTTTTTAGGAGACACTATGGCAAAAATTGGATTCGTTGGATTGGGTGTGATGGGCAGTCGGGTGGTTAAACGATTGCTCGACGCCGGTTACACCGTCATCGGTTACAACCGCACAAAATCGAAAGCACAATGGTTGCTCGACGCCGGGATGAAGTGGGCTGACTCGCCGCGCGCCGTTGCTAAATCTACCGACATTGTTTTTAGCATGGTGACGAACACCGCCGCGCTGAACGCCGTTGCATTAGGCAACGAGGGGATTATCGCCGGACTGTCGCGCAACAAAATATATGTGGAGATGAGCACCGTCAGTCCGGCGGCGAGTCGTGATCTTGCTAAACAGGTGGCGGCGAAAGGCGCGGCGATGCTTGACGCGCCAGTGTCGGGTAGCGTGATCACGTTGGAGCAAGGGCAAGTGTCGTTCATGGTCGGTGGCGATGCGACCATCTTTGAAAAAGCAAAACCGATTCTGCTAGACATCGGGCCCAAAGTGACTCACGTCGGCGCCAACGGTTTAGCCGTCACCATGAAGATCGCCGTCAACTTAAGTTTAGCCGTGCAAATGCTCGCCCTCAGCGAAGGTCTGTTGATCGCCGAGAAAGCCGGCATCCCACGCAAGACCGCCGTTGAGGTGATGCTCAACAGCGTCATCGCATCGCCGATGGTTAAATATCGTGGACCCTTTGTGCTGCAACTGCCGGAAGAAGCTTGGTTCGATGTGGACATGATGCAAAAAGATATGACACTGGCGTTGGAACTCGGGCAGCAACTTGCCGTGCCGCTTCCGACCACTTCGGTGACGAATGAAATGTTGACGACGGCGCGCAACATGGGATTCGCCAAAGAAGATTTCGCCGTGATGTTTCAAGCACTGGCACGCATGGCGGGGTTGAATGAAAAATAAAATAGACGTTGAACAGTCGCTTCAGATGTATCAACAGATGGCGAAGATTCGCGCCTTCGAAGAGCAAGTGAATGAACTCTACAAGAGCGCGAAGATGCCCGGTCTCGCTCATCTCTATAGTGGAGAGGAAGCGGTGGCGGTGGGCGTGTGTGAGGCGTTGCAGAAAACGGATTACATCACCAGCACACACAGGGGACACGGACACTGCTTGGCAAAGGGTGCCTCTGTTGACCGGATGTTTGCCGAACTGCTCGGTAAAGAAGCGGGCTATTGCAAAGGCAAAGGCGGCTCGATGCACATTGCCGATCCTGACTCGGGAAACTTGGGCGCGAATGCCATCGTCGGCGGCAGCGCGGGCATTGCCACGGGCGCGGCGTTCTCGGCGAAGATGCGAAAATCGAATCAAGTTGCCGTTTGTTTTTTCGGCGAAGGCGCGTTGGGGCAGGGCTTGCTCTATGAAGTGATGAACATGGCATCACTGTGGAAACTTCCGGTGATCTACGTTTGCGAAAATAATTTGTATAACGAATACACGCATCACTCCGAAACGACGGCGGGTGAATTGGTCGCTCGCGCGCAAGCCTTTGGCATCCATACCGAAATTGTGGATGGGCAAGATGTGCATGGAGTGTATGCCGCCACGCAGCAATTAGTTGAACGCGCGCGGCGCGGCGAAGGTCCCGCATTTTTGCAATGCAACACCTATCGTTACTACGGTCATCACGTCGGCGACATCAACCGCGCCTACTATCGTCCTAAGGACGAAGAGGAAGAGTGGAAGGCAAAACGCGATCCGCTCACGAAATTGGCAGAGCGGTTGATCGCTGGCAAACTGACCGATCAGAAAATTTTGGATCGTATCCAAGCAGAGGTGCAGATCGAGATCGAATCGGGTGTTGCCTTTGCGCTCAACGCGCCTTTCCCCGACGTGCATGAAGTTGATGAGGATGTCTATGCCTGAGCGTGAAATTACTTTTGCTGAAGCCATCCGCGAAGCGCTGGCTGAAGAGATGCGCCGCGACTCGCGCGTGTTCATTGTGGGCGAAGATGTAGCAGAAGCCGGAACGCCGTTTAAAGTTTTGTCAGGTTTGGTTGAAGAGTTTGGGAAAGATCGCGTGATTGACACGCCGATCTCCGAGCCGGGTTTTACCGGCATTGGCGTGGGCGCGGCGATGACCGGCGTGCGTCCGGTGGTGGACATTATGTTCGGCGATTTTCTTACGCTGACGATGGATCAGATCGTGAACCAAGCCGCCAAAGTGCATTATATGTCCGGCGGCAAAATGAAAGTGCCGATTGTTTTTCGGACAACGCTTGGCGCGACTCGCCGTTCTGCCGCGCAACATTCGCAATCGCTTCACGCTTGGGTCAGCCATGTCCCGGGATTGAAAGTCGCAATTCCCTCCACGCCTTACGATGCTAAAGGTTTGCTCAAGACGGCGATACGCGACGACAACCCCGTTGTTTTTTTTGAAGATAAATTAAGTTACAAACTTAAAGGCAACGTGCCAGCCGAAGAGTATACGATTCCGTTTGGCGTTGCCGATATTAAACGCAAAGGTGACGATATAACATTGGTCGCCACCAGTTCAATGGTGCAAGTGGCATTGGCGGCGGCGGAGCTGCTTAACGGTGTCGGCATCAGCGCCGAGGTAATTGACCCGCGCACCACGTTTCCGCTCGATAAATCGGCGTTGATCGAATCGGCAAAAAAAACTTCGCGGGCGATTGTGATTGACGAAGGATACGAGCGCTATGGCGTGACCGCCGAGATCGCTTCGGTGATCGCCGACGGCGCATTTTAGATCGCTTCGGTGATCGCCGATGGCGCATTTTATTATCTCGATGCGCCCGTCAAACGCATGGGCGCGATGGATGTGCCGATCCCGTTTTCGCCGGTGCTGGAAGATTTAACCGTGCCGACTGAGAAGAGCGTTTTTGAAATGGCGAAGATGTTGTGTGGGAAGGCATGATGCGTGATGAGTGATGCGTGAAACCTGCGTAGGCAGGTTTCGCTTTGTGTTGCCGCGATTTCAATCGCTTGAACAACAAGGAGTGAGATGAAAGAATTACTTGGCACATGGAAACTTATTTCAGCCGAATATCGCCGCAAGAGCGGTGAGGTCATTGAAATCTACGGCGCGAACCCGATGGGGCAGTTGACGTACGATGCCGATGGAAATATGTCTATCCAGATTATGCGGCAAGGTCGCCCGATGTTTGCGGTAGCAGATCGCCTCGGCGGCACCCCCGATGAAAAGAAAGCTGCGCTGGAAGGTTATCTCGCTTACTTCGGCACGTTCACTATCAATGAAGAAAAGAAATCTGTTACGCACCACATTCAAGGATCATTGTTGCCCAATTGGGTCGGCGTGGATCAAGTGCGCTTCTTTGAAGTGGTGGGCGATCAACTCACTCTGCGAACTCCGTCATTGATGATCGGTGGTGATGAGGCGGCTGGGGAGATCGTGTGGGAAAGGAAGTAACTATGGCAATAAAAACTTACGGCACGATGGCAGTGGATTGGGAACAGCGCATTGACTTTGATCGCTTGCGCCGTGAACGCTTGGCGCGTATCAAGATGTTGCTCAAGCAATCTGAGATGGGCGCGCTGTTGTGCTTTGATATGAACAACGTGCGCTACATCACCGCGACTCACATCGGCACTTGGGCGCAAGACAAAGCGAATCGATTCACGCTGCTGCCGCAAGACGACGAACCGATCTTGTGGGATTTTGGATCGGCGGCGAAGCATCATCAACTGTATGCGCCTTGGCTCGGCGAAAAAAGATCGCGCGCGGGCATTTCACTTTTGCGCGGCGCGATGTCGCCGGAGATGGGGCGCGCTGAAGATGTGGCGAATAAAATTTGGAGCGAACTTAAAGAGCGCGGACTTGAGAAAGAACCCATCGGCGTAGACATCGCTGAAGTTCCGGTTTTGTTTGCGCTGCAAGCAAAAGGACTGAAAGTTATTGACGGGCAACAACTCATGTCCGAAGCGCGCGTGATCAAAACGCAAGATGAAATTGCATTGCTGACTCACGCCGCCGCGCAAGTGGACGCCGCCTACGACGAGTTGTATCGTGCCATGAAACCGGGGATGCGCGAGAATGAGGCGGTTGGCTTGGTGAGCAAAGTCCTTTACGATTTGGGATCAGAATATGTTGAAGCAGTGAATGCGATCTCCGGTGAGCGATGCAATCCGCACCCACATGTTTTTTCGGATCGCATGTTGCGCCCTGGCGACCCCGTTTACTACGACATACTTCATTCTTACATGGGCTATCGCACTTGCTACTATCGTTGCTTCACCATTGGCTATTCATCTCACGCGATGGTGGACGCCTACAAACGTTGCCGCGAATATCTCGACGCGGCGATTGAGTTGGTGCGACCTGGACGCACGACGGGCGAGATTGCTTCGATCTGGCCTAAGGCAACCGAATTCGGTTTTCCAAATGAAGAGGCGGCATTCGCGTTGCAGTATGGTCACGGAGTCGGCTTGGCAATTTGGGAGAAGCCGGTCATCAGTCGTTTGGTCTCGCTCGATCATCCGGTTGAAATTAAACCGGGCATGGTCTTCGCGCTCGAAACATTTTGGCCCTCCACCGATGGCTGGAGCGCGGCGCGCATTGAAGAAGAAATTGTTGTCACCGAAACCGGACACGAGATCATCACCCGCTTCCCGGCAAATGATCTAATGGTCGCTGGTCACCACTAGTACACCGCCACCGGACCTCTACCCTCCACGCGCACACACGAACCCGTGATGAGCGAACGCGTGGTGGAATTAGTGAAATCGGCGCGAGGCTAAATGGCAACGAACATCATCATGCCTG
>JACRLA010000354.1 GCA_016215145.1 Chloroflexota bacterium | reverse complement strand
TCCATTTGGACGAGAGCGAGGAGGATGCTGCCCTGTCTTATGCGCGGGAAGTATCTCGACGAGGCGAGAGACGTAAGGTTGAGGCGCGTTGTTGTGAGGACGTGATACAGGTGATGCCGGTTTTTGTTTCGAAGTATGAGGTCGGATCGCTTCGGGGCGGTGTCGGCGTCCCTGTGGCACGCGAGGCGGTCTGTGGAATTCGGTATCGCGCGCGGGAGCTTTCGCTCCGTAATCAAATCCTTCTAACGTGCGGCGTTCCAATTTGGATCGCAGGATGCGTTCAATTGTTTTCACCATGTCGGCATCTTCGGATGTGATGAGGGTGAAGGCGTCACCCGTTTTGGCGGCGCGCCCGGTGCGCCCGATACGATGGGTGTAGGCGTCGGCAGTATCCGGCATATCGTAGTTGATGACGTGCGAGATGCTGGAAACATCAATGCCGCGCGCGGCGATGTCGGTGGCGACCATGATCTGATATTTACCGGAACGAAAACCATCGAGGGCGTCTTGGCGTTTGTTCTGCGAGAGATTGCCTTGCAGCGAAGTGGAGTTGTGGCCGGCGCGTTTAAGTTGTTCGCCGAGTCGTTTGGCGCGATGTTTGGTGCGAGTAAAAACTAAAACAGAATCAGTGTCGGTGTGTTGTAACAATCCGAGCAAGAGCGCAGTCTTGAGATGCGATGGAACGGGATACACAGCGTGCGAGACGGTGATAGCGGGAGCCGCCTCACCGATTTGCACGCGGGTGGGGTTGCCCAACACGTCATGCGCGAGTTGGCGCACATCGTCGGGCATGGTGGCTGAGAAAAAAAGTGTTTGGCGTTTGGCGGGAAGGTGTTTAAGAATCTTTCGCACTTCGGGCAAGAAGCCCATATCAAACATGCGATCTGCTTCGTCAATGACCAACACTTCTAACTTGCCTAAGTTGATCTGTCCTTGTTTAAGATGATCGAGCAAACGACCCGGACAGGCGACGACGATCTCAACCCCGTCGCGCAATTTTTGAATCTGGTTGTGCATGCTCACGCCGCCATAGACGGTGACGCTGCGTAAGCGCGTGTGGCTACCCAGTTCGCCAATGTTGGTGTGAATTTGTTCGGCGAGTTCGCGCGTGGGTGTGATGATCAGAACGCGCACATGACCGCGAGAACCACCAAGCAAACGCTGCAAGATGGGCAAAACAAAAGCGGCGGTCTTGCCGGTGCCGGTTTGCGCCAAGCCCATCACGTCGCGCCCTTCTAAAATTGGCGGGATCGCTTGGTGCTGAATGGGCGTGGGATCGCTATAGTCCATCGCCCGAATGCCCGCCATGATGCGCGGGTCAAATTGAAATGTTTCAAACGTCATTAAGATGAATCCTTATGTGCTTGTTTCGCTTCCGATAACAATGCACCGATATATTTATTTGCTTCGACAATGGTGATGTTAGCCGTGATAGACCACTCTTGGCACACATTGTCATACACTCGCCGCAATAAGGCGGCATCCACGTCGCTCAGAGGTTTGCTCCAACCGTGCGCGGTAAGATCGCGCACAACTTCACAGAGAATTTGAAATGAACCGTTTTTCAAACGGTCTGTCAATTCAAGGTGGCGCACGCGATGTTCTTTACTGAGAGTCGTGGGTTTGCTTTTAAGAATCTGCCGATAGGTGCTGAGATCGGATTTGGAAGTGACGGAGCGCAGTGTTGATTTCGCACCCGGTTCCACCGGCACCCAGACCGCGTTCTTCGGTGTCATGATCTCATAATACAACCGCGCTTCACCGCCGAACAACTGCTTTTTCTCCAGGTTTACAATCTGCCCGGGCCCATAAGAGAAATGCACCACATAATCGCCGACTTTGAATTGCATCATGGTTCGTTACGCTCCTCGCGATAATTCTAACTTTACTCACCAGATGAATAAAAATTGCCGCCAGTCCCCAAGCGGGTCTAGCGGCAATGAGTACACAACTGAAAACACTTTAGATGTGCACAAACTTTGAAACTCGCGCCTCAAAGTTTTATTTTGGCACAGGGGATGCGACTAGTTTTTTACGACGACGTTGCTTGCCTGTAAACCCTTGGGTCCTTTTTCGATGGAGAACTCCACCTTTTGACCCTCGGTGAGGTTGCGGTAGCCATCGCCCTGAATAGCGGAGAAATGGACGAACACGTCCTCGCCGCCATCGTGGGCAATGAAGCCGTAGCCTTTGCCGCCGTTGAACCACTTAACTGTACCGATAATTCGCTCTGACATTGTATTTGCCTCCTTTTGGCAAAAAAAAGAAAAATGTTAGGCACTTAATTCGTTCTATCGGAGCAGTCAAAACAAAACGGCTCACGGAGAAAACCGTGAGCCGTCGTTTACTTCCAACGTGAACTTACTAGTATCCTACGCTCGATAGGATAACACACTCAAACTGATCTGTCAAACGAGAAACGAACGGTTTCTCTTTGTGTTGCGGCAATTTGAATCGCTTGAGGTTGCTACTCAGCCAAAACCAGAACACACCGCGAAGACGCGAAGAAAAAATATAAGTAACGAGTTGATCTCTCGGGCGAAAGAGATTAGAATGTTCGATAATTCTAATATAAGGATGTCTATCGAATGGCTGACCGTCAACTTTACGAACTGCACGCCAGCATCTGCCAAACCCTTGCCAACCCCAAGCGATTAGAGGTCATTGATCTTCTACGCGACGGAGAAAAATCGGTGACCGAGATCGTTGAGGCGATGGAGATTAGTCAGGCAAACTTGTCTCAACACCTGACCGTCATGCGGCAGAAGGGGATCGTCGTCCCACGCCGTGAGGGCGTGAATGTGTATTATCGCTTGAGCAATCCAAAAATTATTAAAGCCTGCGACTTAATGCGACAGGTGCTATTGGAGCATCTGCAAGCCGGTGTGGAATTGGCGCGCGGATAAATTTACAAAAAAGGAATTCATCTCATGACTGAACCCACTAAGAAGAAATATCTGTTTATCATCAACGAAGGTCCTTACGGCAACGAGCGCCCTTACAATGCGCTGCGTTTGGCGCTGAACTTGGTCAAACGCCCCGAAGCAAGTGTGCGCGTTTTTATGACGGGTGACGGCGTGCTATGCGCCCGCAAAGGACAGAAAACGCCGGACGGCTATTACAACCTGGAGCGAATGATCAAATCACTTGCCCAACGCGGCGAAGTGGCAACTTGAGGCTCTTGCAGTGAGGCTCGCGGGCTCGAGCCTGAAGGCAAGATCGGGGGCGTATTGGATGGCAGTGTAGATTTGCAAGGGGATTGGACATTCGAAGCAGATCATGTGTTGATATTTTGATAAATGGGAGAAAAAGATGTCAGGTAAAACGATCATCGTTCTTGGCGGGGGCGTTGGCGGTTTGGTTGTTGCCAACGAATTGCGGCAGTTGCTATCAAGCAAACACCGCCTCGTAGTGGTAGAGAAAAATGCGCGGCACGCTTTTGCCCCATCGTTTCTGTGGGTGATGAATGGCGAGCGGCAACCCGATCAGATCACGCGCGACGTGCGCCAATTGATTCGCCCCGGAATAGACGTTGTCATTTCGGAAGCGCAAACGATTGATCTCACACAGCGAACAGTGCAAACCGAAACGCAGACGTTGAACTACGACTATCTTGTCATTGCGCTTGGCGCAGACTTGAACCCCGAAGCTATCCCCGGTTTAGCCGAAGGCGCGCACACGTTTTACACCTTTGAGGGCGCGGCAAAGCTCGGCAAGGCGCTGCAAAATTTTAATGGCAAAAAAGTTGCGGTCGTGGTGAGTGCCATGCCGTATAAATGCCCCGGTGCGCCGCACGAGGGCGCCATGCTCATCGCCGATACGCTACGCAAGCGCGGCGTATCAAGTGAAGTGCACCTCTTCACGCCCGAAGGACAACCCATGCCCGTCGCCGGTCCCGAATTGGGCAAAGCCGTGCAGCAGATGTTGGCGAGCAAGAAAATTGATTTTCATCCCCTGCATAAAGTGACCTCGATTGACGCCGCCGCGCGAAAAATTTCTTTTGACGGGAAAGACTCTTTCGACTATGACCTGTTGGTCGCTATCCCGCCACATCGCGCTCCGCGTGTCGCGCGCGACGCCGGGCTGACCAACGAGGCCGGTTGGATTCCGGTTGACCGTGCCACGCTTCAGACTAAACATCCAAACGTGTACGCGATTGGGGACATCACAGCGATCTCAATTCCCGGCAGATGGAAACCCGACGTGCCGATGATGCTCCCCAAGGCGGGCGTGTTCGCCCACGCTCAAGCGGAAGTGGTGGCGCACCGCATTGCCGCCGAGATCAGCGGCGCGGGCGCATCACAGGAGTTCCCCGGTATCGGTTATTGCATGCTTGAAGCCGGCGAAAGCATGGCAGGGTTTGCTTTTGGAAATTTCATCGCCGAACCGTCACCACAGATTCACCTTCGCCAAATTGGTGCGGTGTGGCATTGGGGCAAGATTCTTTTTGAGCAGTGGTGGTTGGCTCCACATGGAATAAAGCGTGAGATGCTGCGTTTGGCGTTAGCGCTTGGCGGGAAAATACTTGGCATCCCAATTCAGGCGTGATCTACTTGGCTTGTAACAACATCAGATTACAAAGCGCACCCACTTCTTGTTAACATCCAAACTGTCAATCTTCCAGCCAGCCTTCGCCCATGAGCGCTTATTGACATGGTTGCCCTCTGTCTCATGGTCCCACCATCGCCGGTCTTCATTTGCGGATGATGGCAGTTTGCTTTTCAAAATCTTTTCGATCTGTTCAAATTTCAACTTAACTTCTTTTTGAGTCGCCGGGAGATCACGCAAAAAGTTTTCAAGCGGAATATATTTACTGGTCATGATTCACCTCTACTCAATTGGGGCAGATTTGCCGGCCCCAAATTGAAATGACCCTATTCCACCGTCACGCTCTTCGCCAAATTTCTTGGCTGATCCACATCGCATCCGCGCAACACCGCGATGTGATACGACAACATCTGCAACGGCAACACAATGAGGATCGGATTGAGCAACCACGACGACGGCGGCACATACAACACATAATCCGCTTTCTCTTTAATTAAAGTGTCGCCGTCGGTGGCGACAGCCACCACGATCCCGCCCCGCGCCTTTGCCTGTTCTACTTGGCTCAACATTTTTTCGTACCACTGATCTTTTGGCGCAAGAACCAAAACCGGCATCGCGCGATCAATCAAAGCAATCGGTCCATGTTTCATCTCACCTGCCGGATACCCTTCGGCGTGGATGTAGGAAATTTCTTTGAGCTTCAACGCGCCTTCGTACGCGATGGGCATGTTGATGCCGCGCCCCAAATACAAACAGTGACTGGTCTCGCGCAACTGCCGCGCGATCACTTCTACTTCGGGTTCACGATCCAACGTGCGCCCAACCAGATCGGGCAAGTGCGCCAGATCATTCGCCAACGCCTTGAGTCGTTTTGAATCCAACACGCCGCGCAGTTCACCCAACTTCATCGCCAACAAATACAAATCCACCAGCGGCGCAGTGAACGCTTTTGTTGAAGCAACTCCGATCTCCGGTCCCGATTGCATGGTGATGCAGCCGTGCGCCACGCGCATCGCTTGCGAGCCAATGGCATTGACAATACTCCACAACGTCGCGCCTTTGGTTCGGGCTTCCTCCATCGCCGCCAAGGTGTCGGCGGTTTCCCCCGATTGGCTGATGGCGATCACCACAGTTTTATCGTTGATGATCGGATCGCGGTAACGAAATTCCGATGCGATGTCCACCTCAACCGGAATCCGCGCCAGGGCTTCGATCATATATTTACCCACCATGCCGGCGTGAGCCGCCGTGCCGCAGGCGACGATCACGATCTTCTCAATTTTTTTCGCCGCTTCGGGCGTGAGATTTAGATCGTTGAGAATCACGCTACCCGTTTCAAAATCAATTCGTCCGCCGATGGTGTCGGTGATCGAGCGCACTTGTTCGTGAATCTCTTTCTGCATGAAGTGACGATACTCGCCCTTCTCTGCCGTCACCTTGTCCCACGCGATGTGATGCACTTGCGGCTTGACGACTTTGCCCTCAAACGTTTTCACCACGTAATCATTTTGGGTGATGATGGTCATCCAGCCCGCATCCAAAAACACAACCTGCCGCGTGTGTTCAAGGATAGCCGGCATGTCGGACGCCAAAAACATTTCACCCTCACCGATCCCCACGGTGACGCCGCCGGCGTTGCCCATGCGCGCGGCGACGATGCGATTCGGTTCGTTCAAGTTCATCGCCACGATCACATTCGCACCCTTGAGTCGTTTGAGAGTCTGCCGCACCGCCTCTTCCAGCGAAACGTCCGAAGCAAGATGTCGCTCGATCAGGTTGACGATCACTTCGGTGTCCGTCTCGGATTTAAATGTCACGCCCTCCGCCATCAACTCTTCTTTAAGCGCAACAAAGTTTTCGACAATGCCGTTCTGCACTACGACCACGTTGCCGCCATCGCTGACGTGCGGGTGAGCGTTACGCTGTGAGGGCGCGCCATGAGTCGCCCAGCGCGTGTGACCAATGCCAATCGATCCCGAAACCGGATCGCTGTTATAGAGATTTATTAAGTTGTGAAGTTTTCCGACATCACGTCGGATATTGATCTGCCCGTTTGAAAGAACGGCAAGACCAGCAGAGTCATAACCGCGATACTCCAGCTGTTTCAAGCCGTCAAGAATAATCGGCGCCGCTTGTCGCGTGCCTACATAACCTACGATGCCACACATGGTGAGCCTCCAGAGTTAGCGAATGGCTTATCGCAAATGGCACATCGCGTGATGCGTGACGAGTAAATTTTTGCACGCTATCGCCTATCCGCCATTCGCTATCGGCTATCCGCTATTTGCTATTTCCGCGCGCACTCACGTTGTCCGAGCCGATCACTCGCTGGCGTTAATGAGTCGCTTTCTTTTGGAGGGAAAAAGATATCGGGGTCGGTTGAACCCGGAGGGCTTCCGCTGAACTTTCGATTTTCCGTCACACACTTCGTGACGTTAACTTCATCGCGAGATGAAGAACCCTCATCCTCGTCATCTAGCAGATGGCGTATCGCATATCGCTTATGGCGCACCTATTCGCCATTCGCTATACGCTATCAGCCACGCGAAGCGGCCATCGGCTAGATCATGCGCTATCTTCCCTTGCTATCTGCATATTCGCTATTTGCGATCTGCTACTTCATCACCTCCATTGCATCAGTTAGACACCGAGTGTTTCTAAAACACTCGGTGTCTCTCATCACTTCATCACTTCTTTTATCACTTCAATCGCCCGATCTACTTGCACCGGTGAAATCCAATAATGCAACACAGCGCGGATACGACGCGCGCCCACCGCTCCGACCAAGATGCCTTTTTCCTTTAACTTAGTCGTAAGTTGTGAAGCATCTAACTTCGTTGAAGGCGCGAGATCAAAATATACCATGTTGGTTCGCACCGTCTTCGGGTCGAGCACGATGCCTTTGATCGTTGAGAGTCCTTGCGCCAGTCGTTGCGCGTCGTCGTGATCGTTTTCGAGTCGCTCGATCATCGAAGTCAGTGAGACGATCCCTGCCGCCGCAATGATGCCCGCCTGCCGCATCCCGCCGCCCAATAATTTTCTTGCGCGTCGCGCCGAAGCAATCGTCTCTTTATCACCACACACCAACGATCCAATGGGCGCGCACAAACCTTTGGATAAACAGAACGACACAGTGTCGGCGGCG
>JACRLA010000086.1 GCA_016215145.1 Chloroflexota bacterium | reverse complement strand
AAGTTGGAGACACTATGACCACAAAAGACATCCGCTGGATTCAGCGATTCAATAATTTTGCCAAAGCGTTTGCCCAATTAAAAGAAGCGGTGGAATTATCAGAGCAACGTCCACTTTCAAAACTCGAAGAGCAAGGGCTGATACAAGGCTTTGAATATACTCACGAGCTGGCATGGAATACATTGAAGGATTTTTTGGAAGATCGCGGTGTTAAGAATGTTTTTGGTTCAAGAGACGCGACGCGCGAAGCCTTCAAAATAGGGCTGATCGAAAACGGTGAAGTCTGGATGAAAATGGTTGAAAGCCGTAACCTGACCTCGCATACCTACAACGAAGAAACTGCGGCTGAGATCGTTTCTGCCGCAATACATTCCTACTTCGCCGAATTTGAAAACTTTCACGCCCGCATGGAAAAATTGAAAAAGGAACAAGCATGACCCCCCTGCGTTTCGGCTTGAAGGAAATCACCATTGAAAAAATCTGTGGCGTGCTTGCCAAACACCCGCAAGTGGATAGAGCGGTGATCTACGGTTCACGCGCCAAGGGTAATTACAAAAACGGCTCGGATATTGATCTGACCCTGCACGGCGGCGAGGACCTGACCATGAATATCCTCGCCAAAATTATGACTGAGATTGACGATCTCCTGCTCCCTTACACTATTGATCTCTCCATTTTTCACGACTTGAGCGACCCCGATTTCATTGACCACATTCAGCGCATCGGTCTCACATTTTACGAAAAGGCAGTTGTCATCAGCGCATGATCTACATCGCTTTCCTGCGCGCCATTAACGTCGGCGGTCAGGATGCGTTCTGCATGTAGTCTAAGAGAAAACACGCAATAGGATGTGAGGCGTGATAGAATCGCTTTACCGATTTTGTTCGATAAGGAGAAATAAAACGATGGAAGCCGTAACCATATCCCCCAAATTTCAAGTCATGCTCCCGCCAAAAGTGCGCAAAGCACTCCATGTAAAACCTGGACAAAAAATGCGGATGCTCGTCTACGACAATCAGGTGATCCTAATCCCCATCCGCCCCATCAAAGAAGCGCGGGGATCATTGAAGGGCATCAATACTGATAACATCCGCGAAGAAGTGGACGAGGAACGATGAAGGCTGTTGTCGACTCTTCAGGCTAGTTGGAATACTTCACGAATAGCGGAAACGAAAATTTCTTTGCGCCCGTTATTCGAGACGATGAACACTTCAAAGGCATTGAAGGGGTAAAGTGTATCGCCAAGAAATAAGAGTGATCTGCTTATGCCCTCATCACCAACGATAGAACTGAAACTATCAAGACCTTCCCCCCGAAGGTCTTTTTATTTCCAGTGATACAATCAGCACATGATCTACATCGCTTTCTTGCGCGCCATTAACGTCGGCGGTCACGTCGTTAAGATGGATGACCTGCGCCGCATTTTCGAATCATTTGGGTTTAAGAATGTGGAGACGTACATCCAAAGCGGCAATGTGATCTTTGAAACGTCAACAACTAACAAAAAGACACTAACGCAAAAGATCGAAAAGGGGTTGAATAAAGAACTGGGCTACGAAGTGGCGACATTCTTGCGAACCAAAGAAGAGATGCGGGCGTTGGTTAAATACGATCCATTCAAGACTATCAAGGCAAGCGACAAAGCAAAAACTTACGTCACGTTTCTACACCAGACTTCCGAAGTGCTTCGCAAGACTTCGGAAGTCTTGGGAAAGAAAGTGCCAGTGTTCTCGCGCAAGAAGGATGTTGAAGTGATCGGCGTGAGAGAGTGCGATGTGTTTTGTTTATCGCATTTGGTGGATGGCAGTTTCGGTTTCCCAAATCTTTTTCTGGAGAAAGAATTGAAGACGCCCGCCACCACGCGCAACTGGACGACGGTGAGCAAGATGGCAGAGTAATTTGCCCACAAGGACACGAAGAGGCACGAAGAAGATTTTAGAAACGAACTTTGCGCCCTTTGCGTCTTGGCGGTTTTCTCTTTTGTTTATTTTAAAATGTCCACTCCGCATTCCTCTCGCCCACGCTTTCCTATTTCCTAAAGGTTACGTTGATAATCCCATCGGCACGGTGTCGTGGGAGTATGTTGAAAAAAGATTAAGCGAAGCGAAAAATTATTGGATCTGCTCGGTGCGACCGGACGGCGCGCCGCACGCCATACCGCGTTGGGCGGTTTGGGTGAACGGCAAAATTTTTTACGACGGCAGCCCCGAGACTCGCCACGCGCAAAACATCACCCAGAATCCGCGCGTGAGTTTGCATCTCGAAAGCGGCGATGAGGCGGTGATCGTCGAAGGCGAATCCAAAGCGGCAGGCAAGCCATCGCCCGAGTTGGCAGAGAAGATCGCTCAAGCCTATCGCGCTAAATATACACAACACGGTTACGCGCCCGAGGCGAACCAGTGGGACGAAGGCGGCTTGTATGAGATCACGCCGCGCAAAGTGATGGCGTGGACGAAGTTCACCGACGACCCGACAAAGTTTGTGTTGGAATAGTTTGGAATTTAAGATAAACTGGTAATGCTGCCCTAGCATACGAGAATTTTTTGACAAGGACGACGCAATGATTCCAAAACCTGATCTATTGACGGTTGAAGAGGCAAAAAAATTAAACGCTGCTGAAACTGTAGAGTTGTTCTGCGAGTATATGAATCCGGGACAACTCCATTTTCTTAAACTGTTGGGGTTTCATAAAGTCATTATCGAGAGCGCCGAGGGGATGTTCTACGTTGACAAGAGCGGGCGAAAGATTCTCGATTTTTTTGGCGGCTTCGGCTCGGTGGGCTTTGGACACAACCACCCGCGCATTCTTGAAGTACGTAAAAAATTTCAAGACGAGAAGCGGCACGAGATCGCTCTGGCGTTTTTGTCTCAATACGCCGTTGCGCTTTGCAAAAATCTCGCCACTATTGCGCCGGGTGATTTGAAAATCGGCTTTCTATGTTGCAGCGGCTCCGAAGCCGTGGAAGCGGCTTTGAAGATCGCCGAGAAAGCGCAAGGGGCCGAACGAGCAAAAATTGTATACGCCGAAAATTCTTTTCACGGAAAAACTCGCGGCGCGCTTTCGGTCACCGACTCTACTTTTTACCAGTCTACCTTTCAGTTGCTGGATAAGCGCGTGCGTGTTCCGTTTGGCGACGCCGCCGCATTAGAAAACGCATTCAAGCAAGATCCGTCCATCGGCGTTGTCATTCTCGAAACCATTCAAGGCGGGGCAGGCATCATTGTGCCGCCACAAGGATATTTGCGTGAGGTGCGCCGATTGTGCGACCAATACAATGTGCTGTGGATCGCCGACGAAGTGCAATGCGGCATCGGGCGCACCGGAAAATTTTTCGCCTTTGAATACGAAGAAGTGATTCCAGATTTAGTGACGATAGCCAAATCACTCGGCGGAGGAAAAGTTGCCATTGGCGCAGTGATCGCCCGCAAGCCTATTTATTTAAAAGCTTACGGCACAACTAAAACCGCGCTCATTCATGGACCCGCCACGTTTGGAGCAATGGGTGAAGCCTGCTGCACGGCGATAGAATCGCTGAACGTGATTTACGACGAAGGGTTGATTGACAACGCGGCGCAACAGGGCGCCTATCTTTTGAAGAAGTTCGAAGAGTTGAAAATTAAATATCCTCAAATCATCAAGGACGTGAGAGGCAAGGGTTTGATGATCGGCATTGAGTTTGGCGACTTCAGCCAGACACTGCCGCCCGGCTTGCGCGAAATTGTTTCCACGCTGGATGACAAACTCAAAGGAAGCCTGTGCGGATTCGTCGGCAGATTGTTGCTCAAAGACTTCAACATCTTGGTGGCATTCACCGAATACAATCGCAACGTGATCCGTCTTGAGCCGCCTTTGATCACGCGGCAAGAACACTGTGATGCCGTCGTTGCCGCCTTTGACACTTTACTCGCCCGCGGCGTGGTGGGAATTGTGGCAGAGTACGCCCAAGCATTCGTGAAGAATGATTGATAGTCAGCGTCATTGCGAGGAGCGTTCTGTGCGACGAAGCAATCTCGTGTTGGCAGAGTCTGAGATTGCTTTCCGCTCCGCGAAGTGCGCTCGCAATGACGTTATAAGTCCAGATAGTAATTGGTCTTGCCGAAGCAAATAGAATAGGATACGATCCAAACACAAAGGAGGACATTATTCGAGAGGAGATTATCAGCGTTATGAGGTTGCCATGTTAAGAGAGAAACTTTCTCAAACCCAACCGCAGTGGTTCACACTTAAGTTCATTCTAATCGCGCTGTGTATTGTTGGCGCGATGATTTTGTTGGGCGGCGGCGGCACCTCGTACGCCATCAGCCAAAGACCGGAACTCGGCGCGCAGATCGCCGACGTGCTGCGAAGTGTCTTGGGCGATAAATCAGTCGCCAGCCTCGAAACATTCGTCTTTCAAGTGCAGGATACCGTTCGCAAATTGGAGTATCAAGTAACAGGGAAGAAGCCGGCATCCCCTTGGTCACTCACCCCGATCCCCACACAAATTGTGCAGGTGACGCCGACTCTCGCCGAAGCAACATCTTCCCCATCTTCACCACAATCGCAACCCGCCGCATCACAACCTCAACCCACCCAAACCGTTAAGCCCAGACCCACTATCAATTTAGTTGGAGTCACTTGGCCTCCGCCGAACATCACCAACCGTATGGGGATGTTAGAAGATGAGGGCATCTGGGTGCCTTACATTTATGACTCGTCGGGGCGTGTGGCGGCGTATCGCACTTTTTTACAATCGGATCGAGAACGACCTTACGTGGTCACAGCGGTTGTCGTTTTTAATTTGAGCGTGACCCGACTCGGCTATGTGCCGGGGACCATCGAGCCGGCTTCGACAGCGAAAATTTATCGCCCCGGAACGATTCCAATGGAAGACAAACAACCGGGGGTGTTGCTGGCGGCGTTCAACGGCGGCTTTCAAACACGGCACGGAAATTTTGGCGTGATGCACGACACGTTCGTATTAGTTCCGCCCCGCCCCGACATCGCCACGTTGGCGCTGTATCACGATGGGCGCATCACCATCACGCCGTGGGACGCTAAACTCTACGACAACAAAGAAGTAAGAACGTGGCGGCAAAACGGAGCAATTCTAATTCAGAACAACGAGATCAACCCCGAGTCAACCGACAAAAACAAACTGCTCGATAATTGGGGCGGCAACGTCACGAATGTCGTCGGCGAAGAAGTTGTAACGTGGAGATCGGGCGTGGGCTTAAGCGCCAACAAACAATTCCTGTATTACGTCGCCGGTCCAAGCCTGACCGTGTATACACTGGCAAATGTATTCAAGACCATCGGGGCGAAGGATGCGATGCAGCTCGACATCAACCCTTACCGGGGCGAAGGATGCGATGCAGCTCGACATCAACCCTTACTGGGTTCAGTTCATCAGTGTCAACGCCGACAAGAATCAGTTAAAAGCGAATCCATTGTTGTCGGAAATGAGCGGGTACGCCGAGCGTTATTTGGGCGCCTACACCGGAGATTTTTTCTACGTGGTCTCGCATAACGCCTAGCCATAAACCCGGCGCGCCTTACTGCGTTCACGTTGTAGACATGACATCTTTCCATAGTTAGCAAAAAACACATTAGCTTTTCCCCGAAATACTTGATAATCCAACACGTTATCTAAACTCTTTTCAGTGAGAAGGATTTTATTTTTTAAATGTTCAAAGCGAAATTGATCCAATTAAGAAATCTGTTTGTTGCGCGACGCGGGTTAATACTCATCCCTCTTATCAGCCTGACGATTCTCGGTGGTGGCGCGGTTTATGTCGTGGGTCAAAACCCGGCAGCCGCCGCGCAAGTCGCCGAGGTGCTGCGCCAGACGATTGGCAACGAAGCGGTGGCGAATCTTGAGACGATGATGTTTACGATTCAAGACAACGTCCGCAAGTTGGAGTATCAAGTGACAGGCAAGAAGGCGGCATCCCCGTGGTCACTCACTCCCGTCCCCACCCAAGTTGTGGAAGTGACGCCGACTCTTCCAGTGGCGACGCCGAATCCATCTCAACCTCAACCCACGCCTGCCGCCAAATCGAATCTCAATCTGGTCGGTGTGTCGTGGCCCCCGCCGAATGTCAACAATCGGCTGGGGATGTTAGAGGACGAAGGGATATGGACCCCTTACATTTATGATTCGTCGGGGCGCGTGGCGGCGTATCGCACGTTTTTGCAACCGGATAAAGATCGAGCCTACGTGGTCACGGCGGTTGTGGTTTTTAATTTAAACGTGACGCGACTCGGTTACGTGATCGGCACGAAGGAACCTGCTTCGCCAGTGAATCTATTTCGCTCCGGCTCGATCCCCAACAACGATAAACAAGCGGGGGTGTTGCTGGCGGCGTTCAACGGCGGCTTTCAAGCACAGCACGGTCAATTCGGTGTGCTGTATGACGGTAATATCGTGTTGTCCGGGCGCGAGGGAATGGGAACACTCATACTCTACAAGGACGGACGGGTGAACCTTGCGCCTTGGGATAAAAAATTCTACGACACAACCGAAATCAGATCGTGGCGACAGAATGGGCCGCTGCTGGTGCAGAACGGCGAGATAAACCCGGACACCAACACAACTGATAAAATAAAATCGGTTGACTACTGGGGGGCTACGGTGGATGGCAACGCTGTGACGTGGCGTTCCGGAGTGGGCTTGAGCGCGAATAAACAATTTTTGTATTATGCCGTCGGTCCCGGTCTCACGGTGCCAACGCTCGCCAGCGTATTAAAGAGCGCGGGCGCGAAGGAAGCGATGCAGCTCGACATCAATCCCTATTGGGTGCAGTTCATCAGCGTGAGCGCGGTCAATAAACAATTTAAAGCAACCCCGTTATGGCCCGAAATGAGTAACTATCAGGAGCGTTACTTGGGCAGCCACACCAGCGATTATTTCTATGTGGTCTCGCACAATCCGGAACACTGAAAAATGAACAATGAGACAATGAAGAATGGGCAGCATGTTAAAAGAAAAGATTGCACAGGTTAGCTCAAGCGAAGATTCAAAACGCATCGTGATCATGTTGGGGATCGTGGTCGGAGTTTTATTTTTGTTGGGCGGCGGCACGCTATATGCCATCAGCGAAAAACCGGAACTCGGCGCGCGGATAGCCGACGTGCTGCGGAAGACCATCGGCAATGAACCTGTGGCTTATCTTGAGACAATGATGTTTGCCGTGCAGGACAACGTCCGCCAATGGGAGTATCAAGTGGCAGGGAAGAAGGCGGCATCCCCGTGGTCACTCACGCCGATCCCCACACACGTTGTGGAAGTGATGCCGACTCTTCCGGCGGCAACGCCCAATCCATCTCAACCTCAATCAACCCCTACGCCCAAACCCAATATAAACTTGATCGGCGTCTCATGGCCTCCGCCGAATATCACCAACCGCATGGGCGTGTTGGATGATGAAGGATTGTGGACGCCTTACCTTTACGACTCGGCCGGGCGCGTGGTGGCGTATCGCACCTTTTTGCAACCCGATAGACAGCGCCCGTACGCCATGACCGCCATTGTGGTTTTTAATTTAAACGTGACGCGACTCGGATTCATGATCGGCACGCACGAACCTTACTCCACCGCCAAACTGCAACGCAGCGGAGTCATCCCCGTTCAAGACCGGCAGCCCGGCGTGCTGCTCGCCACTTTCAATGGCGGCTTTCAAGCGCAGCACGGGCAGTTCGGCGCAATGTATGAAGGTAATGTGGTGTTGCCCGGACGCGAGGGAATGGGAACGTTATTGCTTTACAAGGATGGACGTTTACGCATTGCGCCGTGGGAGGCGAAGTTCAACGATACAACGGAGATTCAATCGTGGCGACAGAACGGTCCGATGCTGGTGCAGAATAACGAGATCAATCCGGACACCGGCACCACTGACAAAAATAAATCCGTTGAGTATTGGGGGGCGACGGTGGATGGCAATACGGTAACGTGGCGCTCCGGCATTGGTTTGAGCGCCAACAAAAAGTTTTTATATTACGTCGCCGGTCCGGGGCTCACCGTGCCAACGCTCGCCAACGTGCTGAAGACCATCGGCGCGGTGGATGCCATGCAGCTCGACATCAACCCCTATTGGGTTCACTTCGTCAGTGTGCAGCATCTCCAAGATCGACTCAAAGCCGACCCCTTACTGCCCGAGATGCACGACAACCCCGATCGCTACTTCTACAACTACTCGCGCGATTATTTTTACGTTACGACGCACAATACCGAGCAGTAAAAAAAACTTCCGAAGTTTCAAAAACTTCGGAAGTTTTACTTACGTCAACTTCTGCAACACGTCCCGCCGCTAACGTCATTGCGAGTGTTCTTTACGAAGCAATCTCGGTCACGCCTTGAGATTGCTTCGTCGCGAAGAACGCTCCTCGCAATGACGCTGACGTGTTTTGCGTAAGTCCAGTCTTACGTCAATTTCTGCAACACATCGCGCATTTTAAACTTGCTGTAATTGGGGAAGACCTCAGACAGTTTGTCGTTCAACATTCGCTTCTGAACCACCTCACCTAACACATCGCGGAAGTCGGTGGTGATGGCGAGATCACCGGGTCCGTCTAATTTGTCTTTGCTGATGCCGGGCCAATCGCCGTATACTTTTCCGCCGTTCACGCCGCCGCCCATCACGAACATCACATTGCCATGCCCGTGATCGGTGCCGCCGCCACCGTTTTCTGCCACGCGCCGACCAAACTCCGACATCGTCACAATCGTCACCTTCTTCATGGCGTCGCCCAAATCTTTGTAGAGCGCGGCGAGCCCTTGCGAGAGTTCGGCAAGAAGATCGGGCATGTCGCCGTCGAGCGCGCCTTGACGCACATGCGTATCCCAGCCACCCAGATCAACGGCGGCGATCTCTAAACCCACTTCGGCTTTGATCAACTGCGCCACTTGCATCAGCGCCGTGCCAAAGTTGCCTTTGGGATACGCGGCATTGTTGGCAGGCTTGTAGGTGCCGACGTTGATCTTTTCTAACATATCGGTTGCTTGCAGAGTAAGGCTCGCGCTTTGATCCAACGGCGTCGAACCCGAATACATTTGGCTGATCGCCGCTTGAAATTGTTTGATCGGCTCAGATCGATTCCGTCCGCCGAGATGAAATTCGGCGATGGATTGCAACGATGTTGCCGACACCGGACCGCGCAGCGACGTTTGCAACAAGGTACCCATGCCCACCGCGCGAAACGGCGATTTATTTTCCCAAGCAACTGTTTGCAGATGACGGGCTAACCAACCGGTTGGAATTTGTTTTTCGCCGGGCGTGCCGCGTTCCATGTAATCCATCGCATCGAAGTGGGAGTGAGTCGGGTCGGGCGAACCGGCGGCGTGAATGGGCGCGAGTTGTTTAGCATCCCAAATTTCTTTGAACGGGCGCAGTGAGGGATGCAGACCAAACTTGCCATCAAGATTGATGATCGTTTTATCGTTGCCCGCTTTCGGTTCGGGGACGGCGAGTGTGGGTCGGAGTTTGTAGTAATCTGATTCGGTGTAAGGGATGACGGCGTTGATGCCATCCATCGCGCCGCGTTGAAAGATGCAGACCAGCACGTCGCCGCGTGGACCAACATTCTGCGGCGCAAAAAATGTAAAGCGCGGATACCAATCGGGAGTGCGGACGCCCATGTAGGCGATGCCCGAAGCAAAGGTGGAAAGAAAATCACGACGAGAGAGTTTCGTGTTCATTAGAGTCTCCTGTAGATTCAAACACCGAGTGTCTCGGAGACACTCGGTGTTTCGGTGTGTTAACGATATTGAAAATACGGTGAGCCGATAATCAAAGCCGCCAACATCGGGGTTGCCGTCTTTACGTTGGAACTGCCGCCGAACTTCGTCAAAATCTGTTTGCCTTCGTCCGGCAGCTTCTCACCCAAGAACGCCAGGCTCAACAAATCAATCGCGGCGTCAATCGTGGTCGCATCTTTCGTCAACGTGGTGAGATCAACTTTTGCTTCGCGGATAGTGTTGTTGCACAGGGCAAGGGCAAAGTTCCAGCGCGTCAACATGCCGCCGGTGGTTGCCCAGGCGGGGGCTTCATCTGGATAACCATCTGGAGTGCCCCATTGAAATAACGGCTGCCCCATTTGATTAAGGTAATTGTTGAGAGCCTTGTCCGGCTCCACTTGAGCATTCGTCACACGCAGCGCGGAGATAATGAATTCGTACGGGCGTTTAAATTTTTGTCCAAGCGAAGCGCGGAACTCATCGGACATGACGAGGGTCTTCATCACTTTAGAAATATCGCCGTCAGAGTCGGTGAACGTTTTAGCCGCTTTAGCGATCAAGGCTTGAGGCGGAGTGTCGGCGACAAAACGGCGCACTAATTTTGTGGCGACGTAATTTGCCGTCGAGCGATGTTTAGCCAATGCTTGCAAAACCGACTCGCCTTCTTGCTGTCCGTTGTTCTCGTATTTTTTTCCCAAGATCGTTTTTGTGCCGGTGGCATGAATCGCTTGACGATATTCAAAGTCGCCGGGCTTCGCCGTGCGTTTGTTGCCTATGCTCCAGCCGGTGAGGACGCGCGCCAACTCTTGCACATCTTGTTGGGTGTAGCCGCCATCCACGCCAAGCGTGTGAAGTTCTAAAATTTCGCGGGCGTAGTTTTCGTTGGGTTTGTTTTTGGTGCTCTCAAAATTATCGAGATAGATCATCATCGCCGGACTATGCGCCGAAGCCGAGAGCATATCGTAGAACTTGCCCAAA
>JACRLA010000341.1 GCA_016215145.1 Chloroflexota bacterium | reverse complement strand
TGGTAATTAGTAATTGGTAATTGGAGATTAGAGATTGGAGTTTGAAATTCGAAATTTGAAGTTTGAAGTTTCATTGTTCATTGTTTCATTCTTCATTGTTCATTGATTATCCTCGCTTCGCCAGTTCCTTCTCTAACTTCTTAGCGTAATCGTCTTCCTCATTCTCAGGTGACGCCGCCATAGGTGCGGCTGCTACTTTCATTCGCGCGTTACGCATGTAGAAAATGAAGAACAACGCGCCGATCAGAATCGCGGCAGGCGGGATGACCCACACATATAAACTTAAACCTGTCGTGCGCGGCTTCGCCAACACGCGCTCACCGTATTGCTGAACGAAATAATCTTTGATCTGATCTTCCGACCAGCCAATGGCAAGTTTTTCGCGGATGGTGTCGCGCCATTGGGCGCAGGCTTGAGTCGGACACACGTCGAGCGGGATGTTTTCGCAGATGGGGCAGAAGAGTTGCTTGGCGACCGCGTTCACTTGATCGTCGGTGACGGGTTTGCCGTCTTGGGCAAAAACAAAATCCACGCACATAAACATGGACGTGACGAGCGTGCCGATGAAAAACATCAACATGCCCAGCAACGATCCAACGCTTGAGGCGCGTCGCTGTTGTATCTTTTGCGCTTTTGCTTGCGGCGTTGATTCGGCGCGGCGTTGAATCAATTGCTCGATGATCCACGTTGCGATTTTGTAAAGGGTGATAAGGAGTTGAGGATTCATGAGGCTTTGACGGCGCGCTCCAACGTGCTGACCGACTCGGCGATGTAACGTTTCTCCTCATCGGCGTCGGGCCAGGCGGCAACCAGCGTGCCGATGACGAAGACCAGTCCGCCCAACCACACCAAGTTGATCAACGGGTTGAGATAAATCTTAAACGTCGCGCCGTTTGCGGCGATGGGTTCCCAGCCGACGAGCAGCACATAAAAATCTTCACCCAACGTGCTGCGGACTCCGGGGATAGTCATGGGCTGCCCGCTATCAAACAGATCGTGACGCGGAAATAATTGACCAAGTGTGTTGCCTGCTTGATCGAGGACGGTGACTTCGGCGCGCGAGACTTCACGACCATCGTCCAAAGGAAATTGAGTTAGCGAATCGAATCGCATGGTGAAGCCGCCGAGCGCCAGCGTTTGGCCCGGTTTAAGTGAGGCTTGAGTCTCCTGCTGAAACATATACGAACCGACGACTCCAAAAGCCATGACCACCACGCCGAGATGAATGATGTAGCCGCCATAGCGTCGGCGATTGCGCGCGGCGAGATTGATCAGCGCGACGAAAACATTTTCGCCGAGTCTCATGCGGGCGCCGACTCCGCGCACGTACTCGCTGAGGGTGGTGAAGCCGACAAACGCCGCAATACCGTATCCGAGCAGCGAAGCCAGAGTCCGCGCCCCAAGCAAATAAAAAGCGACAAGTGAGATCAGAGTCAACGCGGCGGGAATCCATATCAATCTGCCCAGAGTTTTGAACGATGATTTTCTCCAAGCGACGAGCGGAGCGATCCCCATTAACAAAACGATCACCGCGAGCAAGGGTCCATTCACTTGATTGTAGAAAGGCGGACCGACGGTGATTTTTTGATTCGTGGCGAGTTCGGAAAAAATTGGGAAGAGCGTGCCCCACAGCGTGGCAAAGGTGACGCCCATGAAGAGCAAGGTGTTGAGGAGGAAGGCGGCTTCGCGCGAGAGGAGGCTGTCGAGTTGTGTTTCACTCTTGAGTCGATCCCATCGCCAGAAAAGAAGAATCATGGAGGCGGTGAAGGTGATGGCGATGAAGCCGAAGAAGAGCGGACCGATTGCGCTTTGGGCGAAGGCATGGACGGATGAGAGCACGCCGGAGCGCGTGAGGAATGTTCCCATGATGACCAAGGCGTAAGTGACGATGATCAGAATCATGTTCCACACTTTTAACATGCCGCGTTTTTCTTGAATCATCACCGAGTGTAAAAATGCGGTGGCAGTGAGCCACGGCATGAGGGAGGAGTTCTCAACCGGATCCCAACCCCAGTAGCCGCCCCAACCCAAAACGTCGTACGCCCGAGTTGGGTGTTTGCCGGTTGAAAGAGGGCGGGCTTCACGTCGCCGGTGCTTAAGTTCTGCCACAAACGTTCAAAGGGATTCTCGATGAACAGACTCAAGTAGAGGAAGAAGCCGAGGGTGATCATCGAAACGAGAATCACATATGGCATGAGCGAGCGATCACGCTTCCAATTGCGGAGCATGACGGCGCTGGTGAAGGCAGACATGAGCCACGACCAAAAAAGCAAACTGCCGGCTTGCCCACCCCACAACGCGGTGATCTTGAGATACCACGGCGTGGTGCTGGAAGAGGCATTGGCAACGTAAGCGACTTCGTAGTGTCCTTGCACGATCAAAATAATGATGGAGAGCGCCGCGAGCGTAAGGAGCGGAAAGGTGAGGATGGAGGCGTTGCGCGCGCTTTCGACCCATGCCTCTTGTTTGCGCGGGTTGACGGCGAGAACCACGATGACGGCGTAGACTGCGCTGAGGAAGGCGAGGAAGAGGGAGGTAAGACCTAAGTTGAGAGCCATTAGAAAGGATGAAGGATGAAGTGAAGTGCAAAGTTCAAAGTGCGAAGTGATTTCACTTCAGCCACTTTTCACTTTAGTCACTTTGAACTTTTTCATCCTTCATAATTATTTTGTTTGTTCTGGAACCGCTTGCTCATACCGCGTGGGGCATTTCATTAGAAGGGTGTCGGCGACAAAGGTGCCATCGGCAAGTAACTTGCCATCCATGATCGCCTGGGCTTCGCCCTTCATCAAGTCGGGTTTGGGTCCCTTGTAATAGACGTTGAGGCGCGAGGCTTTTGAATCGTTCACGGCAAGCTTCAATACTGCGCCGAGCCCGCCCAGCGCGTCAATCTCTTTGATGTCGGCGGGCATGTTGGCAACGGTGAATTTTAATTCGAGCGTTTGCGAGTTGTAGGTGATCGTCTCGCCGATGACCGCGCCGGAGATGCGGACGTTCTTGCCGACTAGGGATAATTGACGATCTTTGAGTTCTTGCACGGTGAGGAAATACTGCGCGGTGCTTTGGGTGGCGGTGAAGATCAAATAGATGATCGCGCTGACGATCAATAAGCCGCCGATGATGAACTTCATGCGTCCGCCGCCACTGCGGGCGACGGGTAGGGTGTTGGATGTGGCAATTGTTTGTGTCATAAAAGAATCTCCTGCTGTGGGTTTAATGCTACCTCTCGTGTCGCATTTAGCGAGTAACGATAATCACAACCTGAAAGTGATTTTATTCGTTAGAGGATGCAGGGATTCTAGCATAGTGAGGTTAATGGAATTAGAGAATGATGAGCAGGGTGTTCTTAAAACACCGTCGTTGCGAGTCGCAAGACCTCGCGGGTTTCTAAAACCCGCGAGGTCTGCTCGCGATAAGTTACTCTCGATGAGGCTGAGTAGTTGATGAGGAAAATTATTTTTTGATGTGGTCGGAGGGCGAGGGGTAGTTAAAAGTTTTTCCGCATTGATGACACGTTGCCAAAGTTTGATCGCCCCACACTTCCACTTCGGGTTCGCCGCAATGAGGGCAGGTGACGTAATCGGGATAACGGTTGGGTTGCGTTTTGAGAGTCCGCAACCGCGCGCCGACTCGCATCAACCATTCGCCGAGTCGAAGGCGGAGCTGCGTGATCCAATCCCAATATTTTTTCACTCCTTCACTGTAATGAAGATGTCATTGGTTGAACATGATTTAAATCATAATTAGAATACGACCTCATTGCTCATATTCGTTTTTTCAATGATGATTATGATCTAGATCATATTCATGGTTTGATCAACTGGGTATCATGCTTTGTGATTTTTCGATCAGAAAGGAGAATGAAAACAAGAGAACATTATGAAACTATCATTAGCAATTGGCGTTGTGGTGTTGATGATCGTGGCAGGTGTGTTTGCTTACGTGAGCGACTTTACGGTGTATCTGGGCAACGATCCAACCGCGTGTAATAACTGCCACGTAATGGATGCGGCCTACGAAGGCTGGTTCCATAGCGGGCATAAGGTGCGCGCCGAGTGCAACGATTGCCATGTGCGTCACGACTTGATCCCGAAATATATTGATAAAACGGAACACGGTATCAATCACGTTTCGGCGTTCACGCTGGGCAACATCCCGTTGGCGATTCGTGCCAAGCCCGCTTCGCGCGACATTATTCAAGAGAATTGCATTCGCTGTCACGCCGAATCGGTTTCAGAGATCGCCGATGGCGAGATAAACTCGGGACGTTACTGTTTCGATTGTCATCGTTCGGTGGCGCATGGGGATCGCGGCGTTTCGACCTTGCCGTTTCAAGACAAGAATCCGTATCGGTAAGAACTAATCACGAAGAAAGGAAGAAAAGAAGTTCACTAAGAATTTTCTTTGTGTCCTTTCAAACTTTGTGACTTGGTAATTAAATTTTGTAAGTGAAGGAGTAAAGGATGAAGAACTTAATGAGTAAGCCCATTATCCCTTGGGTGTTAGTGGGAATCATTGTGCTGCTGTCGGGCGTGTTGATCGGCACGTTGATCTTCGTCAAGAATCAGCCGCCACAAGTGAGAGGCGTTCCGCAGTTGGTGGCGGTTGCCCCGTTGGAAGCGGATTCGGCGAAGTGGGGAGTCAACTTCCCGAATCAGTATTCCACG
>JACRLA010000340.1 GCA_016215145.1 Chloroflexota bacterium | reverse complement strand
GCGTCGCTTATTGGCTGACGCAAAATATGTTAGCCGCGTTAGCACGGCAAGGCATTCGGCTGGGCTACGGATTCCTCACCGAGACCGCCGGGTTCGACATCGGCGAGATGATGATCGAATACTCGCGCGAAAGTCTTTTTGCCCGCGCCCTGCAAGTCGGTTTACTCAACACACTCCTCGTCTGTTTTTGGGGAATAATTTTCTCTACGATCATCGGTCTGATCGTCGGCGTGGCACGCCTGTCCACCAACTTCATCATCAACCGCATCGCTTGGGTTTTCATCGAATTGATGCGTAACATTCCATTATTAGTGCTGCTGGTCTTTTTGCACGGCGGAATCTTTTTGCAACTCCCTCGTGTGCGCGAAGCCATCGCCATACCCGGCTCTATTTACTTAAGCAATCGCGGTCTCACCATCCCTTGGTTCACTCTGACCCCCACGTTTTCGATTCAGGTGCCCGAGCTACAAGGTTTCAACTTCAGTGGCGGCCTCACCTTGTCACCGGAGTTCAGCGCATTGCTGATCGGTCTTTCCATTTATACCGGCGGCTTCATCGGCGAGGTGGTGCGCGCCGGAATTCAGGCAATCCCCAAAGGGCAAACGGAAGCGGCGCGCGCCTTGGGTTTTAGTTGGTGGCAGACTTTGCGCCTGATCATCCTGCCGCAAGCGATGCGGGTGATCATCCCGCCGCTCACCAGTCAATATCTCAACCTTACTAAAAACTCGTCGCTCGCCGTCGCCATCGGCTATCCCGATCTACTTTCGATCTCCAACACCATCTCCAATCAAACAGGACGATCTATTGAGATGATCACCATCATCATGGCGATCTATCTTTCGATAAGCTTGATCACATCGGCAATTTTGAATTGGTACAACAACAAAGTGCGTTTGGTGGAGCGATGACATGACAACGGCAGCCGTTGATCGAAAAATTTTACCGCCACCCACCGAACGCTACACCGTGTTGGGTTGGGTCTACAAAAATTTATTCAGCACATGGTACGACGCTCTGCTCACGCTTGGCTCGGCGGCACTTCTCTATCTTGTCTTCGCCCCGATGATCAGTTGGGCGTTCACCGCCGCCAAATGGGAAGTGATCAACGCCAACTTGCGCTTGCTGATGATCGGGCAATACCCGCCGAGCGAGTTGTGGCGGATTTGGGCCTGCATGTACATCGCCGCCATCATCATCGGACTTTCGTGGGGGATGTGGGTGCGCGGGATGCGCGAAGCAGGCATCGCCCTGATCGTCGCCCCGTTCCTCTTCATGCTCTTCCCGTCGCTCGAGTTGAATGATCGACTCAACCTCGGTGGCGTCGCCATTGCCGCGTTAGCCGGATTCTTCATCGGGCGGGCGCGCGGAAAATCACTCAGCCGCCTCACTACCCTCTCTTGGATCGTTTACTTCCCGCTCGTAATATTTCTGGTGCGCGGCTTAAACGAAGAGAAACAATTCTTCGGCGTGATCGGCTCAAATTTTTGGGGCGGCTTGTTGCTCACCTTTTTGTTGACCGTTGTCGGTATCGTCTTCTCATTCCCCTTCGGCATACTGTTGGCTTTGGGGCGGCGGTCATCGCTCACATTCGTCAAAATGTTTTGCATCCTCTTCATTGAAGTGATTCGCGGCGTGCCATTCATCACGATCCTTTTCATGTCACAACTGGTGCTGCCCTTGTTTCTTCCGGCAGGGCTCACGCTAGATCGCGTCATCCGCGCGATGGCGGGCGTCATCATTTTCAGCGCAGCCTATCTGGCAGAGAACGTGCGCGGCGGCTTACAAGCCATCCCCAAAGGTCAATTCGAAGCGGCGGATGCGCTGGGGTTAAATAGTTTTCAAACTATGATTGACATCATCCTGCCGCAAGCCCTGCGCGCCGTGATACCGATTCTGGTCGGGCAATTTATTGCCTTGTTCAAAGACACGTCGTTAGTCGCCATCGTCGGTCTTTACGACCTGCTGGGCATCTCGCGATCTTTATTAGCCCAACCCGATTTCATCGGACGACAACCCGAAGTGTATATGTTCATCTCGGCAATCTATTGGATGTTTAGTTACGTCATGTCGTACATCAGCCAAAGGCTAGAAGTGAGAATGGGAGTGGGAGAACGGTAAAAAGTAAATAGTAATTAGTAATTGACGATGCGCCAAAATTACTAATCACCAATTACTAGTTACATCTAAATGATGAGCGAACAAATTACTAACCAACCGATAATCTCCTGCCGCGATGTACATAAGTGGTTCGGGCAATTCCACGCGCTGCGCGGTGTAGATATGGACGTGCAGAAAGGCGAAGTGATCGTCATCTTTGGTCCAAGCGGATCGGGCAAGTCCACCTTTATCCGCACCATTAACCGCCTTGAAGAACATCAACGCGGCACGATCATCGTAGACGGCATCGAATTGACTCACGACGTGCGCAACATTGAACACGTTCGCAGTGAAACCGGTATGGTCTTTCAACAATTTAACTTGTTCCCGCACCTTACTGTAATGGAGAACATCACCCTCGCCCCGATGCGCGTGCGAAAATGGAAGCGAGAACAAGCGGAAGAAGTTGGGAAACAGTTGCTAAAACGAGTCGGCATCCCCGAGCAGGCGGATAAATATCCGGGGCAGCTCTCCGGCGGTCAACAACAGCGCGTCGCCATCGCCCGCGCCCTCGCCATGCAGCCCAAGATCATGCTATTCGACGAACCCACCTCGGCCCTCGACCCGGAAATGATCAAAGAAGTGTTGGACGTGATGATCGAACTGGCGAAAAGCGGCATGACGATGATGGTCGTGACGCACGAAATGGGTTTCGCCCGCGCCGTCGCCAACAAAATGTATTTCTTCGATCAAGGGCAGATCGTCGAGAGCGGCACGCCCGACGAAATTTTTAAATCGCCGAAAGAAGATCGGACGAAATTATTTTTGTCGCAGGTGTTGTCACACTAAGGAGTCATGTAAAAACATCTTCCGTGTTTTGAATAACGAGACCGAAAGGCGAGTAAAATAGAAAACTGATCTCACTCTTAACTTGGGAGTACCCAATGCCGATCTCAGGAATTTATATCTGTCAGTGC